>DYKI01000122.1 GCA_020722705.1 Chthonomonas calidirosea
TTGTCCCCTCTCCCGCGCGTGGTTGCGTAACGCATTAGGAAACTGAGGCGCGCGGGAGAGGGATAGGGTGAGGGAAGTGAACGCCGCCTTCTGCTCAGCGGGCAGGCGGCTTGATGTACTGGCCGGTGTTTCCATCGAAGATGCGCTCGCCGGACCCACGCATGGCGCGCATTGTGACGGAGTGAACCTGAACCCCCAATGTGCGGCCGTCTGTGTTGTTCGGCAGGACCTTCCTTGGCACCCAGCCCTTGCTGCGGACCACAAGCGTCACCGTCTCCGCGCTCTGCGCAGGTATGCGTGCGGTCAGCGTCATCGGTCCGGCCTTGGTGATGGTCGCGATGCGTTCCTTGCCGAGGTACAGGCCCGCGTCGGGAGCGACTGCCGCCTCAGGCACCGTGATCGCCAGTGTGAGCGCATAGGCTCGGTCCGAGCGTATCGGAAGGATGAGCCGACCGGTACCCATCGTCCAACGATGCGTCTTGGGTCGGCCGTTGACGGTCGGACGCTCGCGGCCATGCATGTTTTCGACGATGCGCGCATCGCCCTCCTCGCCGATCGTGAACCGGTAGTAGAGCCTGGCTTCGGGCGTCCACTCGACAGGGTCCTCTTCGTTGGCGAGCATCTGGGTGCGCTTGCCGGCCAGGTTCTTCACGATGATGCCGTCGCCCGATTGATTGCCCATGATGATCGCCGAGCGAACCTTGCTCCCGACCCGGATGTGGGTGCCCATTGTTCCGAAGGTGCAGTTGGCAACGTTGGCCGCCCCGGCCTCGATATCGAGCGCCGGAGCGCCGAGGCCCGTGTTGTTCCAGTGGACGAAGTGGCATGCGCTCGCGCTGAAAGTGCCCAACGGGCTTCGCATCCAGACGCATCGGTCAATGGGACCCCAGAAGGAGCAGTTGACAAGGCTGACCTTGCCGATGGCCTTGGGACCGACCTCGACGCATACGGAGTCGGTGCTGCCCCAGCGGCCAACGAACTCGCCGTTGGTGATGAGCAGGCCCGGGTCCTGCGCCTGCTCAACCAGCACCGCGCGGCGACATGAATCGGCGCCGAGACCGAGGAAGTTGCCGTTCGTGCTGCCTGCTTTCGATTCGCTGAACTTGTAGCCCACTCCGTAGCCGAAGCAGAAGGTATTGGACACGTAGTGCCAGTCGGTGCGGGCCAGTTCAAAGGCGACGCCTTTGGTGTTGATCCACAGGCAGTAGGGATCGTCGGGCTTATAGTTCACCCCGAACGGCCAGAAGTGGATGTTCTCGATATGACCGATGTCGTAGCACTGGTCCACGTAGAGCCCGCGCTTGATCGGGTAGCCCGTCACATTGCGCACCAGGTGCCGGTGAGCCGCGATGAACACGATGCCTTCATATGGGTTGACCAGGCACGTATCGAGCACGGCGACGTTCTCGGTGCCCTCGGACTTGACGCAAGGCGGATAGGGCACGGGAGGAACGTCCGTCTGCTTCCATTCAGGGTAGAGCACCACAACGCCCGCCAGCGCCGAGCAGTTGCCCGCCAACCGGATGAACGGCGGGCCATCCATGCTGCCCCTGCCCGCGAAGGCGAGCAGAACGGTACCGTTGATCTCGGCGGCGATGGGACGCCGGATTGTCGGCGGCATGCGGTAGGTCCCCTGAAGCGTGACGTTGGCCGGGATGCTCAGGTTGCCCTTGATGGCGTATCGGCCTGCCGGAACCGTCACGATCCCGCCTCCGGCCTTGCCTGCTGCATCGAGAGCCTTCTGGAATGCCTCAGTGCAGTCGGTTTGCCCGTCGGCGACCGCTCCGGCCGCGATGACGCTCCACCCGGAAGGCATCGAGTCAGGAGCCTGTGGAGCTGCTGCGGACACCTGCCCGCGTCCCACCGCCGCGGAGCAGACCAGGAATGCAGCAGCCCCGCCGATCAGAGCCTGTCGGAGTGACATGGACGGACCTCCTCGTTGAAACAAGGTTCTCGCCGATCATGTTCGCCGCCTTTGCGGATCATCCTTCCGGACGTCTCGGCGCGCCGGCGATCTTCCACCGTCGGCAGGAGTGGCGGGAGCGGATGGCGAACGTACGTCATGCAAGGAGGCACGATTGCCGTGAAAATGACCATGTTTCGATCGCTTGCCATTGCCGGCGTCTTGGCCGGGATGGCGCTTGGCGTCCGGGTGGGGGCTGCTCCCGATGCGCTCGAGGCGGGATTTCGAACGCCGCCCGATTCGGCCAAACCCCACACGTGGTGGCACTGGCTCAACGGAAACTCGAGCAAGGCGGGCATTACCGCCGATCTGGAGGCCATGAAACGCGCAGGAATCGGCGGCGCCCAGATATTCAACGTGGATTGCGGCATTCCCGATGGACCTGTGCCGGTAATGGGAGACGAGTGGCTAGAACACATGCGGCACGCCATCAGCGAGGCAGGACGACTGGGCATCCAGATATGCGTCCACAACTGCCCGGGATGGTCCAGCAGCGGGGGGCCGTGGGTCAAGCCCGAGCACGCCATGCAGATGCTCACATGGTCCGAGCAGCAGGTTACGGGCCCGACACGCTTCTCGGCGAAGCTGCCTCAGCCCGCGACCAGACGCGATCACTATCGCGACATCGCCGTGTTCGGCATCCCGGTTCCGGCAGACGCCAGGGCCGCTTCCTATCGCATCGAGGGCATCCGGGCCAAAGCGGGCTTTGATCGCCCTCCCATGCGCGACCCCGACATCAAGCGCGATGCGCCGACCGGGATACCTGCGAAGGCCATCATGAACCTTACGCGCCAGATGGACGCGTCCGGAACGCTGACGTGGGACGTGCCCGAAGGGCAATGGGTCATTCTGCGCATGGGACACACGTGCACCGGCGCTCAGAACGCCCCGGCTCCCGCAAGCGGCCGCGGCCTCGAAGTGGACAAGCTCAGTCGCGAGGCCATGGATGCATTCTGGCCGGGCTTCATGGGAGCCGTGATCTCCAAGGTCGGCGACCTTGCCGGCAAGGCGCTGAACAATGCCTTGATTGACAGCTATGAGACCGGCTACCAGAACTGGTCGCCACGCTTCCGAGAGGACTTCATCCGCCTGCGGGGCTACGATCCGTTGCCGTACCTTCCAACGGTGACCGGGCGCGTCATTGAGAACATTGAGACGAGCGAACGGTTCCTCTGGGACTTCCGCCGCACCATCTCGGATCTGTGGGCCTCCAACTACTACGGGTACTTCGCGGAACTCTGCCGCAAGCATGGCATGATGTTCTCGGTCGAGCCCTATGGCAACGGCAACTTCGACAACCTCCAGTGCGGAGGTCTTGCCGATGTTCCCATGGGCGAGTTCTGGGTGCCCAATGCCGGAGCCGGCGAGACCCTTAAGATCGCTGCGTCGGCCGCACATACGAACGGCCGAAAGTACGTCGGAGCCGAGTCGTTCACCGCCGACGAGAGCAGAGGCCGATGGCTCGTCGAACCGTATGGCATCAAGGCGCTGGGCGACATGGTGTTCACTCAGGGCATCAACCGCTACATCTTTCATCGCTACGCCCATCAGCCGTGGCAAGGGCTCTATCCCGGCATGACGATGGGACCATGGGGAACCCACCTTGAGCGAACCATAACGTGGTGGGATCAGGCCGGAGCGTGGTTCAGTTACATTGCCCGATGCCAGCACCTCCTCCAATCCGGGCTCTTCGTTGCCGATGTTTGCTACTTCACCGGCGATGCGGGCCCCAACGACCTGCCCGGGCGTCCCGGTCTGCAGCCGGCGCTTCCCGGCGGCTACGACTATGACGGCTGCGATGCAACCGTGCTGCTGAACCGCATGAGCGTCAAGGCCGGACGCATCGTCCTGCCCGACGGCATGAGCTATGCCGCTCTGGCACTGCCGAATACCGGGTTCATGACTCCCGCGGTCGCCCGAAAGATACGCAGCCTCGTAGAAGCCGGCGCCACCGTCATCGGTCCGAAGCCCGTCCAGTCGCCGAGCCTGGTCGGCTATCCGCAATGCGATGCCGAGGTCCAAGCCATTGGCAACGAGGTATGGGGACGGTGCAACGGTACGAGCGTGAAGCAGAACCGGTTCGGCAAAGGACGCGTGATATGGGGCATGTCCATGCCGGAGGTGTTCCAACTCCTCCGCACGCCGCCCGACTTCGAATACACCGCCGTCGGCGGAGCGAAGCTGGTCTATATCCACCGACGTGTGGACAAGACCGAGGTGTACTTCGTCTCCAATCAGCAGTACCGCAACGTTGCCGTCGAGATGAAGTTTCGTGTCCGCGGCCTGCTGCCCGAGCTATGGCATGCCGATACGGGCGAGATCGTTCCTGCGCCGGTTTGGCGTGTGGAAGGTGGGCGGACGGTCGTCTCCATGCGCTTCGATCCGGCGCAGTCGGTATTCGTCGTTTTCCGCAAGCCGGCTCGGGGCGTCCATGTCGCTTCGGTCGAGCGTGTCGGACCCGGAGCGCCACGGCCCCCCCAGGAGAGACTGGAGATCAAGCTGGCCCGATATGAGGCCAAAGACGGCAGCAGGGGCGCCGACGTAACCGAGCGGGTTCGAGCCATGGCCGCCCAGGGTGAGACCGAGATCGCCGCCACCAACGAAGTGTTTGGCGACCCGGTTCCTCTGGTTGTGAAGAGGCTGCGAATCGAGTGGACCCTGAACGGCAAGCCCATGCAGGCAACGGCCGACGAAGGCGGTTCCATCACGCTCACCTCGACGGCGCGCACCCCTGTCGTCGCCGACTACGACATCCGCGTCTCCGGCTCCGGCCGGATTGCGCTGACGCCCTGGCGCCCGGGCTCCTTCACAATCAGGACTTCGTCGGGCCGAAGCCGTGTCTTCGAGGTATCCGAGGCTCCGAGCGAACTGAAGCTCGACGGGCCGTGGACGGTTCGGTTTACGCCCGGCTGGGGCGCGCCCGAACAGGCTGTGTTTCCGAAGCTGCAGTCGTGGACCGAGCACGCCGACGAAGGGATCCGTTACTATTCCGGATCGGCGGTCTACTCGATGAGGTTCGATGTCAGCCCGTCGGCCGTGAAGACTGGACGCAAGGTCGTCCTGGACCTCGGATCGGTGAAGAACTTCGCCGAGGTGACGTTGAACGGCAAGAGCCTCGGCGTGCTCTGGAAGGCTCCGTACGCCGTGGACGTGACGGATGTGATCAAGTCCGGCTCCAATCACCTGGAAGTGCGCGTGACCAATCTCTGGCCCAACCGGCTGATCGGCGACGAGCAGAAGCCGCCGGAAGTCGAATGGCGCGGCAACACGATCGCGCGATGGCCCGATTGGCTTCGGGACGGGAAGCCGCGCCCAAAATCCGAACGCTTCACGTTCACGACGTGGCGCTTCTGGTGGAAGGACAGCCCATTGATCGAATCGGGCCTTCTGGGACCGGTCGTCGTGCGCTCTTCGGCCACGGTGAGCCTGCGGCTTTAGGCTCGGCGGGACCCGCGCCCTCCCGTTGTGCCCGTGCCCACGGAACAGCCCATGCCCGAGTACCCGGACATATGCGTGTACGTTGCGGCGCTCCAACGGAGCGTTGTCGGCAAGCGCCTGAGCCGGCTCGTCGTGCATGGGCTGTCTGTGCTCCGAACCGTGACCCCGCGGCCCGGTGAGTTCGGCGGAGCCAGGGTCATAGGGGTGAGCCGCAAGGGCAAACGGATCGTTCTCGAGTTCGAACGCGATCTGTGCGCGGCCCTTCACCTGATGGTTGCGGGGCGTCTTCATTGGCGCGACCGTCCCCCGGCCAAGGTCCGGCGCGCCGACCTTGCGTGGTTCGTGTTCGACGATGGGTGCCTGACGCTGACCGAAGAGACCACGCGCAAGCGTGCGGCGATCCGCCTGCTGCAAGGCCCCGATTGGGCAGACCGCCTCGATGCCGGCGGGATAGACCCGATGTCATGCACGCTCAACGAGTTCAGGAAGGCCATCCAGCGCGAGAACCGCACGGTGAAGCGCGCTCTGACCGATCCCAGGCTCGTCAGCGGTATCGGCAATGCCTATTCCGACGAGATCCTTCATCGCGCACGCATGTCGCCGTTCAAGCTGACTCGGTCGCTGACCGACGACGAAGCATGCAGGCTGCACGTCGCGACGGTTGAGATCCTCACCGAATGGACAGAGCGGCTGATGGCGGAGACGGGCGACCGTTTCCCCGAGCGCGTAACGGCGTCTCGGCCTGAGATGGCGGTCCACGGGCGATTCGGGCAGCCATGTCCGGTCTGCGGCACTCCTGTCCAGCGCATTGTGTATGCTGAGAACGAGTCCAACTACTGCGCCGAGTGCCAGATGGGCGGCAGGCTGCTCGCCGACCGGGCCCTTTCAAGGCTGCTGCGGTCCGATTGGCCGGCCACGCTCACCGAGCTTGAGGAAACCACGGCACAGCGGCGCGACTATGTGACCAGGAGTCATGACGATGCCGACTAAGCTCTTGTCGCTGCTGGGCATCCTGGCAGCCCTGCATGGATCCGCCAAAGCGGGACCCAACATCCTGCCGAACGAGCCATGGCGGATCATCGCGCCGGATGCATCGGCGCTGCGAATGGAGGCCATCGCACTGGATCGCCCCATCGGCGGTTCCTCCAGTGCCGTGAAGCTCACCGTACTCAAGCCGTCCGAGCCGTTCTACAGCGTGCAGATCGCCCAGGACGTATTGCGGCCCATTGCCGATTCCACCCGGTTGCGCTTCTCGTTCTATGCGCGGTCACGGACCGGCAACCCCATGCGCGCCGTGGCGGAAAAGGCCTCCCCACCCCACACACCCGCCATCGAGCTGCGGCTCACGTTGACGCCCGAATGGAAGCTGTATACCGGTGTCGGTGTCGCACCGGCATATCCGGCTCGTGGGATGGGAGTCAGGTTCCAGGTCGGTCACCGGGAAGGAGAGATCGAGTTGGCAGCGATACGCCTTGAGGACGAAGGTCCCGATCCGGCTCTGACTGAAGCCAGAGCGGCCATTGCGCCTGATGCCATAGAAAGGCGCATCCGGCAGCACCGCACGGGCACGCTCAAAGTGGTCGTCCGCGATGGGGCGGGCAAGCCTGTCAAAGACGCCGCCGTTTCCGTGCGTCAAACGCGCCATGCGTTCCTGTTCGGCTGCAATATCTTCGGCCTGGAGCCTGCGGACACTTCAGAAACCCAGCGGCACTATCAGGAGCGTTTCAAGGCGCTGCTGAACTTCGCCACCCTGCCGTTCTACTGGGGGTCCTTCGAGCCGCAGGAAGGCCGAATGGCATATGAGCGGCTCGAAACGATGGCCCGGTGGTGCCGGAACAACGGCTTGCTTCCCAAAGGGCACCCGTTGATCTGGCATGAAGTCTATCCAAGATGGGCTCCGTCCGATCCCGACAAGGCGATCCCGCTGCTCGAGGGCCGCGTGCGTGATCTTGTCCGGCATTACAAGGGCCTCGTGACGGTGTGGGATGTCCTGAACGAAGCGAACAACGCTCCGGATTACGCCCAGACGGGCACCGGCGCCTGGATCAAGCGAGATGGGGGCGCGAAAGTGGTCTCCACGGCTCTGCGCTGGGCGCGTGAAGCGAGCGCCGGCACGAAGAACGTACTGCTCTACAACGACTTCAACACCGGCGAAGCCAATGTCCGACTGCTTTCGGAGCTGCAGACTATGAAGAGCCTGCCCGACGCGATCGGCATCCAGTCGCACATGCACGGCGGCACATGGCCATACGAGCACGTCTGGGCAACCGTTGAACGATTCGCCGTGTTCAAGAGGCCGATTCACTTCACGGAGACGACCATCGTCAGCGGCCCGCGACCGTCGGATCGCTCACAGCCCTGGGTGACCACTCCGGAGGGCGAGAAGGCGCAGGCGGACTATGTCGAGCGGTTCTACAGCATCCTGTTCAGCCATCCTGCCGTCGAGGCAATCACATGGTGGGACTTCAGCGACCGTCAGGCGTGGCAGCAGGCGCCTGCCGGACTTCTGCGCAAGGATATGAGCCCGAAACCGGCCTACGACCGGCTCATGGGCCTGATCAAGGGCAAGTGGTGGACGAACGCGGACCTGCGGACCGATGGGGCAGGCGCGTGCTCGGTACGGGCGTTCCAGGGCTTGCATACGATCGTCGTCAAGGATGCCCGCGGACGTTCGGTCAGTCGCGCGGTGGAACTGCCGAAGGGGCGGAAGAGCCTGACGGTCACGGTGACATTGCGATAGCCCTGTCGGCGGTGGGCTCGCCGGGCCGACTCGGTGGGCGACGGCGTGCTCGGTCAGCCGCTGCAACGCTGAGCGTGGTCCTCGTGTGTGCGGCAGGCGGATGCCGGTTCGGCGACCGGGCGCCGAGCCCTGCTCCTATGCAGCCTGAAGCCCTGCCGCACGCAGGGTCGGGAGTCGTCGTCAGCGATCGCGGCCACGTGCTGACGCACGCGTGCATTGTCGAGGGCGCCCATTCGGTCGCCATCGAAGTCGCCCATCAGGACCGTCGAACGCGAGCCGGCGCTGTTGTGGTTGCGCGGGACGACCGAACGGGTCTCGTGCTCCTTCGGTCGTCCGCAGCCTCCCGGTGGGTCCTGCGGTGGCGCAGCGCCATGCACGCAGCAGAGGACCAACAGGGGCCGAACGGAGCGGGGAGGACCGATCCGGCAATGGCAACCGCGTGCGGATGGCCATTCATTGCCCTGTCAGGCGCTCGCCGCCACCCTCGCGAGATGGTCAGCGCCTTTGGACCACTTTCCGGCGACACCCTCGACTTCCCCTTGCCGCCGGGGTACGAGGGGGGACCCGTGGCGGACGAGAACGCACGCGGCATCGGCATCATCGGGCCGACCTTCGACACCCGCGGGGTCCGACGCAGGCCGTCCTTCATCCGGGCTGAAGAGGCGCTGCGGTTCCTGGCGCGCCACGGCCTCACCCCGCCTCCCGAGCGCGCCGATCACGACCGGAGCCGACAGGTGAAGCTCGGATGGCTCATGAACAGCACCGTTCAGGTCGAGCGACTGCCTGCCCGAGCGATCGAGCCCGGCATGCCCCGGCTGTGTTGGTCGGCATCGGTGGCAGGCGGCGACATCTTCAGATTGGCGTTTGCGGGACAGGATGCGCGGCTTCAGCTTGTGGCCGGGTGGCGTCCAACGGGCCGCTCCCGACGGCCCGATACGACGCACTCTGAACCGCCGGGCATTGCCCGCTGGGATGTTCGCACCGGTTGCACGGAAACCGACAAGCGGCCCCCGGCAGCGCCTGTGCGGCCCGCGCGCTACCGGCGCGACCGCCTGGGAAGCCTGCGCGAAGTGGCTCCCGATGGCGGCCTTGTGCGCGACCTGGCGATGGTCAACGGCTGCCGAGGCTTCAATGCCGTCGGTCCACTGGAGGCGTCGCTCGATGGCCGACTGCTGCTGGCAGGCGATGCGCTCATCTGGGCAGGCACCGGAACGGTATTGTGGCACACAGACACGCGCGCCGATGACCTGTTGCGCCTTGCACCGGACGGGGTGCATGTGGCACATGCTCCCGCAGGGGAGCCCGGCAACGTCTCGCTCTGGCGTCTGCCGCCGATCACTCCATGAGAAACGACATCTGCAGCAGCTTCACCGGTTGGCCGCCCTGCGACGCGTCGGTGGGGCTGTCGAGGTAGTTCTGCATGTACTCCTGCCAGCGGTCGTGGACTTCTGACTTGGCGAGGTAGGCGCACGCGGCGTCCCAATCGTCGCACTCGAGATAGCCGAACTCGGTGCCGTCATCGTTCAGCCAGAGGCTGTAGTTGCGAATCCCCGCGGCCTTGAGCGCGGCCAGCAAATCGGGCCACACGTTCGCGTGGATCGCCTTGTACTCCTCGATCTTGTCGGGTTTCACTTTCAACAGCAGGCCAATGCGCTGCATGGATATCCTCCGTAGGTTCTTGGTTTCGGTGTGCTTCTCGATCGATCCGGCCGGCTCGCGCTCGGCGACCAGGCGATGACGCAGGGTCTTCGTTGACGGCTGTTCGGCCGTACAGGACGTCCACGGTGTTTCGTTGTGATCGTACCCTCACCC
>DYKI01000123.1 GCA_020722705.1 Chthonomonas calidirosea
CGCCGTCCCTCCCGCATCGTCCTCGATGACCGTTGTTCCGGACGGCGGGGACGCCGTCCCTCCCGATTGTTCCTGCCGCAGCGCCTCTGCGCGGCGCCCTTTCACGGGACCATCTTTGATGACATTCGACGTTACCCGCGATACCGTCGGTTGACGGAAGACTCCCGCATGGTCTTTCCTGGCACTGCGGTGACCCTGCGTACGTGCTTGTGGCGGTAACCATTCCAGCGCCCGTGCAGGCTGCGCGGAGAGAACCTAAGGCGACGGTGCGCTGCAGGGCCTACCTCGCGTCGAGGAAGTCCTTGCTCAGTCGCGTGAACGTGATGTGGCGGTAATCGTCCCGCTCCCAGAGGACGCCGAGGTCCTTATCCTTGAGCAGCGCTAGATCTGAGTAAGCCGCCAGTCCGTCACTGATCAGGCGCTCAGTGGCGAACGTCTCGCCCTCGTCGTAGCTGACGCGCGCTACAAGCACCTTTCGGGCCGGACCCTTCGGACCGGTCCAGACGATGCGGTTGCGCTCCCGGCCGGACTTGCGAGTGAAGCGCTCGATGCCGCAGGCCACCGGCGTTACGGCGGCGCCCGGCCGCGGGGCCGACCATGTCTCGCCGCCATCGTTGCTGAGCGATATCCAGCGGTTTTGGCCGTCGTTCTGACGGATGTCCATGAGGATGCGCCCGTCGGCGAGCTCGATCACCTGGCACTCGTTGCCGCCCTGGCTCCCAGGCACCATCTGGCCCCGGAGCCACGTCCGGCCGTGGTCGTCGCTGTAGAGACAAAACGGCACGTAGGGCTTGGCCTTCCACGACGCGAACAGGAGCCTGCCTTTCCGCGTCTGAATCGCGCCTCCCGGGCCGATGACGCTGCACGTCCACCCGGGGTCGTTCATGTCGCGCGCCACGGCAGTCAGGTCCTTCGGCTCCGACCACGTCACTCCGCAGTCGTCGCTATACCTGGCGATGGTCTGGGTATCGTCTGTTCCGGGCCGCGACGTTCCGGTGTCACGGTTGGGCTTGCAGCGCAGGTAGAGCACCCATACACGCCGGGTGTTGCGGTCCACGACCGTTGCGGCGTTGGCCGAGGACCAGCGCTCTCCGGCGTGCTCGATGATGTGCATGGCGGACCATGTCTTCCCGCCGTCCTTGCTCCGTTTGAGCACGAGGTCTATCTCGTTGTTGTCCATGCCGGGATCGCCCGCGTTATACTTGCGCGCTTCGGCGAAGGCCAGGATCGTCCCGTCGGGCGCCGTCTCGATCGCCGGTATGCGGTAGACAGCGTAGCCATCCTGACCCGAGGTGTACACGTCAACGTGCTGCAGGTCCTGAGATGGCGTGGCCAGAAGCAGACCGACCGGCAACAGAGCGATGGCAAGCGCGGCGTAGATATCCATGTGTCCCTCCCCCCTCGGAATGCGCTGAGCTTCGGCGGCGCACCCAATGATCGGCCAAACTTCACGCTGGCGCATCCGGCGATGGAGATCCGGGCCGCTTTTGCCTCTGGGCGGCTGCCGGCCAACGCTTCTGTCGGCAGCCATTGTACTCACTTCAGGACCTTCACCGCCAGCGGCATAGGGCGACCGCTTCACTCCAAGACGCCGATCGTGCGTCGCATCACAAGCTGACCACCGCCGTGCGACCATCGGGCTGGGCGCTCAACGTACTCGGGCGCCGTGGCGAGACCGGAAGACCGCCTCTGAAGTCGCTCACGGGTATCCACCGCGAGCGCGGTATGGACACGCGTGCCGACGCGCGGAAAGCCAGAGACGAAGACCGGTCCGACGATCTTCCTCGCATCGTAAGCAGCGGAGCCCCCTTGCCGCCCTCGTCATTTCGCTGTGGGACGGTCAGGTCCCTGTGCTCGTGCATGACCGGTTGGCCTGAGGTACTTGAGAAAGACGGTCAGCGCTCGCACGTCGCCTTGGCTCAGGTGGGATGTGTGCCCATGCTTCTCCTTGTTGTTGAAACGCGTGAAGACCTCCTCGAGTGTCCTGGCGCGGCCATCATGCAGGTAGGGCTCCGTGCGTGCGAGCCCCAGCAGCGATGGCGTATCCAGCCGACGGCCCGTGCCTACGTCGTGCAGGACGTATCGCCCTGTGGGGTCGCGCCTGCCGCTGTCCGTGTAGAGCGGCGGAGGGTGACACGCCCGACAACCGGTTTTCGGGCTATTGAAAACGCGCTGCCCGAGCCGCACCGACCCGATCAGTTTGGCGGGGACAGGGGGTGGGGCAGGCTTCGTGAGGCTGCGGATATAGGCTGCAAGCGCGTCGAGATCGGCGCTGAGTCCGGCATTCGAACGTCCGAGGTAGGGGTTCATTCGCTCAGGGGAGACGAACCACTGGCCTGCCATCACCATCCGGGTGAACCGGTACGTGTCCTGTATCTCATCGAGATGCCCCGTGACGTGCAGCGGCGCGGTCTGCAAGCATCCGCGCAAGGTCGCAGTGTCGAGCGGCCCGGCGCCCATGTCCCACTGGCGCCCGTCGGCTTCTGCGCGTGGGTGGCAGACGGCGCATGACATCCAGCGGTCCTTCGTCAGCCGCTGGTCGGTTGCCGTCCCGAAGAGGTAGCGGCCGCGGGCGATGACCGGTGGAGTGCGATCGTCCGCAATGCGGAGCCGGCCCACGGGCCTGCCCGTGGCTGAGTCCAGCGTGATCACCTCCTGTCCGGCGCCGGTGAGAACATACAGCCTCCGACGCTGCGTGTCATTGACGAGCCCCAGCGGCTCCTTCGCCACGTCCATGATATGCCAGAGGGCGAAGCCGGTTCGGAGGCTTATGGCCAGCACGTCGTCACTTCCGGCCGAGGCAAGGTAGACCGCTCGGTTGTCAACGGCGACCTCTGTTGGACGGTGCGGCGGAGGAACGAGCAAGTCCGGGAACATCCGCATGGTCACTGCGGAGCCCCGCGGGTCGGCGACGGCAATAACCGGGAACACGCTCCTGTCGAACATCCGCCCGCCAGCATGCGTGTCGGATCGTGTCTGAGGTGCGTAGAGCAGTCCGTCAGGCGCGACTGTCAGGGCACGGCACTGGTTCAGGGATGACGGCGCCGCAAGTCGCCGAAGAGTGCGGCAGCGCTCATCCATCACTGCGATCTCGCCGGTGCGGAAGCTGACCGAGTACAACTCTCGACCTGCGCGCGCGAGAGCGCCCGGGCGATTGATCGCATCGGAGGACGCCTCGACTCGGCCAGTGCGCGAACTCAGGCGGTAGACTGCATGCGTGTCAAAGCCGGCTACGAAGACCGCCGCGCCGCTTCGGTCCGGGATGACGGCAACAGGCTCGCAGGGTACTGGCCATGACGCCAGCGTCCGGACCGATTTGGCGTCCATCGCGATGACCCGTCGGGCCGACGCGAGCGCAACGTAGAGGCGCCTCCCATCTGGTGACAGCGCGACCGACGCAGGCCCGCCGCCGGCACGCGTCCTGGCCGCAACTCGGGGTGACGGGCCAGTGAGCACGACGTGTGCGATCTCGCCGGAGTATGGGTGTGCCGCGTAGAGCGCATCGCCTTGCGAGGATATGCAGATCAGCGAACTGTGTTGGCGATCGGATACGTTGCGAGCCTCTGCCCCACCGCTCGTCAGCGCCGGCTGAAGCGATCCCCCTTCACGATGTTGAGCGGAAAAGGTCAACGGCAGTGGCGCGCCCGTGCTCGCCTGAGCGTGGATGTCCTCCCCTTCGAGTACGACCATCCCTGCGACCAGGCTGCTTCCCTCACCTGCCCAGAAGGTGCACGAGACGGTGTCGAACCATGCTGCGCGGATCGGAGCGTCCGGCGGGCCCTCCTCAAGCCGCGTGTCCAGGTTTGGAAAGCGCCGACTCAGCGACTCCGCATCGTAGACGTATTCGAAGACTCCGTCGCGGACCGGCAACGTGGTTTCGTCCATCATCTGCCCGGGCATGCTCACCACGACACCGACCCGCTCAGCGCTCAAGCCCTCCGGCAGGCGACCGCGCAGTACAACGGGATGCGGAGGTCGTGCTCGAGCCCCGGCCGGCACGTCGAATGCAATCGGCCTCGAGCCGGGGCGAACGACCGGGAGCGGGAATCCGCCATCTCGTACTCCGAGACCGCCACCCCGGGGCCACTTCGACACCGGAAGCAGATCGCGGATTGTGCCCACGCTCGTGTGTCCTGAACACACTCCGGTCGCGGCGACGTGCCAGAGGCCTGGCTCGTCCGCGAGCGGCCCGCTGCAATCGAACACGCCCGTCGGCGCGGCTCGTGCGCGGACTTCCCGCCTGCGCCCGGAGGGACTGATGAGTGTGCTCGTCACGGTCCCTTCGATAGGCGGCCACAGCACCCCTGCAACCGACAGCGGGTCGCCAACCTCCAGCACGGCGCCGGGCGCCACGCTCCCGAAGGTCAGAAACGCGTCGTATTTGCGCCCGTCCATTTCCACAAGCGGCCCCGACGGCGGCGAGCCCGGCACAATCCCGTCGAAGGGAGGCAGCACGCGCGGCCCGAGCTTGTCATCTCTTCCGATGAGCGTCAGCATGGATGCGTAGCCGTCGTAGCTCTTCGTCCCGCTCGCTGTATCGCGAAAGACACCGCCGGCATAGGTCATCTTCACATCGCCGGGCAGATCGCCGCACGGACCGTTTCCCATCTGGAAGCCGTACGGATCATCGAAGAACCAGTATCCGACCGGCATGAGGTCCTCCGCGACCTGCGTCCGAACCCCGACGCCTGGCCTCCATGAGGTGGTGTAGAAGTACCCCCATTGATCCACGCCGCCGGGGTCCATGCTCGGCGGCAGGCCGCTCGCGGTCATGCATACATAGGGCAGCTCACCGATGGCCCGGCGATCCTCGGGCTTGAGGCGGTATGGGTAGAGGCCTCCGCGCCCATCTCCCCGAACCACCCCGGGAAAGCGCTTTTGGATCAGGTCGGCGATCTTGCCGACGGGGTCTTCAAACGTGATGCCAGGGAAGAGCGAGAACTCCATGCCGGCTCCCAGCCAGGCGACGTCGCCGTGCTCGTAGGGCAGGCAAGTATGGCCGAGGTCTATCCCCGGCGGCCGGTCATTGGGCTCGCGGTTCGGCTCCAGGCGTTCCGTAACGAACTGGCCGTCCCCCGCCACGAACCAGCGTGCGCGCCACCGGCCTCCAGGGCTGCGATTGCCCCGCTCGCCATGGGCCAGCACTCTGGATCCCGGAGTGACCACGACCGATGCGCCCTTGCGCGAAGCCATCCAGAGCGTGCCGTCAGCGCCGCGAAACCGAGCGGTGAAATCGCACACATACTCGCCAGGCTCTGTGAGACTGATCTGGTCTTTGTCGTGCTCACCGACGTAGACGCCCCACCGATTCGCCCTGCCCCGGATCAGGCGCTCGACCATCCGACCAGTATCGGAACCCGGGTAGTGGCGCACGCGGAACTCGACATCGGCGGGTACGGGGGGAAAGAGGCGCGCCTGCGGCGATAGACTGACGGCAGGCTCGAGCGGCGTGCCGGGCTCAGGGAACACGACGGCGTGAAGCGGCCGCGCGATGAAGACCCTGAAGGCGCCGCCGAGCGCGTAGCGGTTACCGACGATATCTTCCACGTACCCTCGCATGTCAACGGCGTACTCGCCGTATTCCGCGAAGACGTGCTCGAATCGCCTCCCTCCGGTCAGACGGAGCATATCCGACAAGCTGGGGTTGCCGTATGTTGGAGGATGGGGCGGCACGATCCGATTCTGCACCACGAGATCGGGGCGTAGAACGCTCAGGTCGTTCATGGCCGACACTAGGGGCGCCGGTCCGAGAGTGGTCTCTGCGCCACGTGGAGGAGTTACCTTAACCCTCAGCGAGCTACGCTCGAACACCAGCGGCAGCGCAGGCGGCGGGAGGGACTTGAAAAAAGGCCTATCCGCGAGGCTCACGAGGGGCACATACGGGTCCAGGGCCCGCACGAGCGGCTTTCCGGTGTAGGGATCGTCACGAGGAATGATCAGATGGTCGGGCATGGCCACATTTCGGGGGTTAAGTGCGAACGCGGCCCTATCCTCGGCGGCGAGCGCCCCTCTGGATCCGCCGCTCCCCTCGGAGCCAAAGAGCACACACGCCAGTTTCGGGTCGCGCGGAGCGCCCACGCGCACGAGGCCGACCAACACCGGCCCTCCCGACGGATCCGGCGGCGCGTAGTCCTCTCGGAACAGCCCCTCGATGTGGCAGCCTAAGGCGTAGACGCCGTCGGGCAGACTGGGCGGTACCACAAGACGCCGGCGACTGGTGATGATCGCCACGCTGCCCTGGATGTCCACGGTTATGGGTGTGTCCGGGGCGTCACCGAGAGGCCAAGCGTCTCCGGCCGGACCCCACACTTTCTTGGTGTCAGGCCGTGGCTCCGCGATCATCTCGCCGTGCGTCTCGATGGGCATGCCCGTCGGCGTCAGCAGATGGGATGCACCGATACGCTTCTGAGCGCGTTGGCGCCCGTCGGGGCCGAACATGCTCCTCAAGTCAAGCCACATTCGCAGGCGAGCCCCGAGCGCCTCACGCGCCTGAGCTTCCGTCTCGAAGACCGCGCGTGCCTGTACGTTAAGCTCGTACGTCCGTGTCGAGGGAGCACCCGATGGCGTGAGCCTCCCTTCTCCGAAGACGAAGGAACTTGGGCCCGTGCGATGCACAAAGGGGAATGCTCCGGGCGAGGATGCAACCCTTACGATCGAAGCCGGCGATGAAGTGATGTTCCCGGCGACGATATCTCTTACCGGTTCCGCCTGCGGGCCCTTGAGGTCGGTCAGAGAGATCGCGCCATCGCGCTCGAACCGGTCTCGTATCTCGCCCGGGAGGTCCTCCGGCGGCATGGCGGTCGTGTTGATCTGCAGCCACGAGCCAGGCGGCGCCACAAGTCGGGCACGGAAGTCGCCGTCCTCGCGCACACCGGTGATGATCTCATCGCCTGTACACACGTTCACGATCCGAGCCAAACGCGCCCGGCGGTCGCCCGCCGCACCCGTTACCCAGGCCATCCCGTCAGCGTCCGGCTCGATGCGGATCCTTTCGGGATCAGGCGGGACCTCGATACGCGGCGCGCGGCGAACGCGCCAGTCCTGCTCCTGAGGCTCACGCTCCTGTGAGTACGCGGGCGATGACTGCAGGCCGTGGGTTGCATTGGTCCACGCAATCGTGGCCACAGAGAGCGCTCCCGCTGCAAAGATTGCCGCGATCCTCCACCGTGCCGACTCCATGGTCTGACCCTCCGTTCGAGGCCGCCCCGCACGGGCGTTTCGTGAGACAAGATACCGCAGAACGTGCCGCCGTGGTCGGCGTGTCAGTCGGCCGACTCCGGCAGCGTCCTGCAGCGGTTCCGGACAGGATTCGCGCCATCGCGGGCATTCGATATCATCTTCTCCAGTCCACCCAGGTGCCTACCTCCTGTGCCCAACTCGCCGCACTGTGCCGGCACGGATCATGTTGGCGCATCGTGGAGTTCCGCGTACATCCCAAAGGGATGCGTCCGGTCGGAGCCGAAACAGGCATCGGGCGTAACTGCGCCAAGGCGAGGAGCATCCGACCATGAACATGGCCGCCATGGGCCGCCGCGTGATGGCCCGTCCCGACAACCGCATCGAAATCGAAGGCTTCGAGCCCAGGCCGCCTGGGCCCAGCGAGGTGATGATCGCCACCGAGGTCACGCTCATCAGTGCGGGCACGGAACTCGCCATGCTGGCCGAAGGGCATGAGGCGTTTTGCCCGGGCTACTCCAACGTCGGGCGGGTGGTCGCGCTGGGGCATGATGTCGAGGGATTCGGCATCGGTGATCGGGCGCTCTCTCTCGGATGCCATGCGAGCCATGTTACGGTGTCGGCTGCGCCTGCGAGCATCGTCCGGGTGCCCGAGACCGTCAGTCCTGAAGAGGCCGCCTTCGGCGTGCTGGGCAGCGTCTCAGCACACGGCGTGCGGAAGGCCCGGTTGGAGATGGGCGAGTACGTGCTCGTTACCGGCATGGGCCTCGTCGGGCAGCTTGCCCTCCAGTTTGCGGCTCAAGCAGGTTGTGAGACCCTGATCGCATCTGATCTCAGCGAGAGCCGCCTGGCCATCGCGCATGAGCTCACCGGCGCCGTCACGCTCAATCCGGCGACCTGCAAGATCGCCGAGGAGATCGAGCGAATCACCGAAGGACGCGGCCTTGATTGCATCATCGAGGCGTCCGGATACCCGGACCATCTGCCCGAGCTGTTCGACTTGGCCCGAATCGGGGGGCGTATTCTGCTCCTCGGCTCCATCTGGCATCGGACCGTCGAGGTGGACTTCATGCCGTTCCACCTGAAGGAGCTGACGCTCATCGGTGCGCACCAGCCCAAGTGCCCCACGGTCGCCACGCCCGCATTCCCATGGACCCAGCAGTATAACCGATCGCAGACCCTCAAGATGATAGGGGACGGTCGCCTCAACGTGCGCCGGCTCATTACGCATATCCTTCCCTGCACGGAAGCGGCCGAGGCTTACCGTCTGCTCTGTGAAGAGCGTGATCGGGCGCTCGGGGTGGTCTTGGACTTCCGATAGCTCGGATAGAGCTGACCGAGGAAGTCAACGTGCATCGGAGCAGCCCGCACTCGCTCCGGCCGGCGGCGGAGCCACGAGCAAGCGCCACGGGGCCTGAGCGAACCCATAGGCTGCGGTGCCGGTACCGAAACCTGCTGCGCCCACGAGCATCATCGCCTTCGGGCCATATCGCCCCACCAGGCGGCCTGTGGCAAGAGTCGTGAGCATGTAAGCCACGCCCCGGCACAAGCCCATCAGCACCCGGACCTCCGTCGCCGACGCACCCAGGTCAAGCGCGCGCAGATTCAACATCATCTGCGACATGGCGACAGCCACATCCATGGCGAAGGGGAAGAGGAAGAAACCCGATCGGGTCAAGCTCGACCGCCTGTTGGGCCGGCGTATTCGCGACGGAACTCCTCGTAGACGATGCGCAAGACCTTAGCGCGGTCTTCAATGTCCGACAAGCCGTGCGCCAGGTTCAGAATATCGGCCCGAGTGACGGACTGAATACGCATATTGACGAGGTACTGCTTGATGTCCCTGGCAATGTCGTCAATGATCAGGACGACGTTGCCATCGCTTATGCGTTCGCGGTCGAAGTTGGCGCTCAGCTCGGCGTGGATTGCGTCAGCCACCGAGCGCTGCAGCACTCGCAGCTTCTTGATCTGAAACACGACCCCGAAGTTCGTAGCAAGGTCAACGCCTGCATCGTTTGCCGAGGTGCGCGTGTCGCGGTAGATACGGCAGGCGAACCTCTCAAGGTGCACCTTGAGAACCGCGAAACTGAACACTTCGAAGTTGGTGGGGTTTCGCCCGATGTGGTCTTCGATGATTGCCTGGAAGCGATGCGGACACGAAGCGATCTCCCAGCGGGTGGTCGGGTCGGCCAGCGCCGGCACATCGCCCAGGCGATCCTCGATATGGCGGCGTATCCGATCAGGCATCCATGCAACGAGATCTTCCGCGCAGCGGATGAACGGAGCCGTGAGCTGGTATCGCCTTTCCCCCAGCACGCGCAACACGCCGTACTTCGGCAGATTGCGGGACGGGTAGGCATCGTAGTACCGGCCACCCGTATGCAGATCATGACCGAGATACGCCTGCAGGTGGGTGACGGCCTCCGTATAGAGGCGGGCGATCTCGCTGTCGTGGTATTCGATGGTCCCAGAGCGAAGGTGCTCCCGCAGCAGTCCGAACGCAATAATCGGGAAGATCACCTTCGTCTGGGAGCGCTTCAACATCGCTTCGATCTGCTCGCGGCAGTTCATCGGGGCGTGATCGTCCATGGCGCGATGTCTTTTCGTGCTGAACGGCCCGTGGTCCTGCAAACCGGCGTGCGCGGTGGCAGGTCCCGAGCAACGACCTCCCAGCGTCCCCGCCCGCCGGAACGGCGTTCCTCGTTTGCACGTACAGCGTGGTAT
>DYKI01000019.1 GCA_020722705.1 Chthonomonas calidirosea
CTGATACGAACTCTCGATGCTGCGGATGTGCCCCCAATCGGGCGTCGAGGGCGAGAAGATCAACGAAGCTCCTGGCATGGCTGCCTCCTCCGGATGCGCGTGATGACCTGAGGCGCAGTTCGGCGCACAGCCGCTCCAGTCCTCCCGCGGGGTGCCAAATGGCATGTCCGACTGATCCGTCCGATCCGTCCGATCCGTCCGATCCGTCCGATCCGTCCGACACGCCGCCGTTGCCGCTCGCGCGCGCCATCAACGGAAAAGCCCCCCGATCCGGTCGGGGGGCTCGTGGTGGCGACGGTACCCGTTCGGGTCAGCCGGCGGCGCGCTTGCCCAGTTGAGCGTCAACCACGACCATATGCTCGCCTGCCATCTTCAGCAGCTCGACGATATCGGATACGCTCTTCTCTTCCTCGACCTGCTCGGTGATGAACCACTGGAGCATGATCTGCGTCGCGTAGTCGTTCTCTTTGAGCGCAAGGGCATAGAGGTCGTTGATTGCAGCGGTGATCTTCTGCTCATGCGCAAGGACTGCCTGGAAGACCTCGACCCTGGTGCCGAACTCGGCAGGCGGCTGCTCGATCGCCTGAAGCGTCACAGTGCCCCCGCGGTCGTTCACGAACTCGTATATCTTCATGCCATGGCCCCATTCCTCCTGGGCCTGCACCTTAAGCCACGAGGCCGCTCCCGGCAGGTTCTTCGTCTCGCAGTATGCTGCCATGGCGAGATAAAGGTAAGAAGAAGCGAACTCCTTCTGAATCTGCCCGTTGAGGGCCTTCTGCATGGACTTGCTCAGCATTGCTCTCCTCCGTGAGGGTTCCGGGCCTGAAGGGTCTGCCTGTCCCGGAGACTACCGGGCAGGCTTCACGATGATGTCGTCTATGCCCATCAGATACCCGCGTGAGTTCTCGTTCTTATCTACGGCCTTGAGGCGCAGAATGTGCCTGCCCGCCTTCAGGTTCATGCGGCCCAACGGCACGATATCGCCCAGCGCAACGTCCGGCGAATAGGTGTCGACTCGGGGACCTGTATCCTTGCCGTCCATCTCGGCTTGGATGATCGCGTAGTCCCACGATTTGGTGTACCGGATCGCAAGGTCGTATTGCCCATCGGTCGGGACGTGCACCTCGATGTCCACCTGGGCCCCTCGTGAACTGGGCTGGATCCACAGATGGTGTCCCGCCGAGAATGCCGGTCCCAGCGTCTGTATTTCGTAGGCGCAGCCTCGAACGGCGGCGACGTTCGCCCATACGCCCTCAGCGCTGTCCGAACTGACGATCTGCGGCTCCCACCGGAAGTAGTCGAGGCCCACGTGGTGGCCTTTGGCGGCCGGGTTACGGCCGACGATGCGGATTTCGACCTCCGTCGTCCCCGCCTGCACGACGCCAAGGGGCCATATTCCCTCGGCGGGTCCCTTGGCATCCGAGAAGATGTCGAAGGCCGGGCCGATCGCGACGCCGCCGACGTAGGCCTGCACGATGCCGCCGCTGGGTCCCCGCATGGGACGAACGCCGAGCACACGCGCCTCCGTCTGCGGCTCGGGGAGCTTGAGAACCATGCCCTGGCCCACGGCACTCGCATGCCACTCCAGAATGCGCCCCCCGCTGACACTCGTCATAGCGGGACTTGGATGAGGTTTCTCTGCCCCGCCAGTCACGGCGACAACGGCAAGGCTCTCGGCTTCCATCGAGCGCGGGGCCCGGGCCGCCGGCGAGAGCCGGATACCGTCCACGATCGCGTGACCCGCTGTCGCGCCCATCAGCTTGACCGGAACCTGCCTGTCGTCGAAAACCACAGGCTTGAGGCGTATGGTACTTGCGTCAGGCTTGGACTCGATATCCACCCATTCGCCGTGAACCTCCAGAGCGACGTCGGCAGCGCCCTCCACGGGAGCGATGAGAATCTCCGGCGTGTAGACCTGGGGCTCGGGCACCGGGAGGGTGAATCCCGCCAGAACGGCCCCGGGCTGCGTCATCCCGAAGTCCACGGCACGCTCGCGACTGAACTCATAGGGCCGGCCGGCATCAGTGACAATCTGCCCGACCCCGTTGCGGACCATGTTGCGCAGCACGTCTTCGGCCTCGATGACATTGGGCACGCCCCTGCCGTACGTGCGGAGAGCACCGGCATCGGGCACGCGGAACAGAGTGGAACCATAGGACAGAGTCTCGGGCTTGCCGAGCGGATCGGTGCCGCCCGTGAACGTTCTGCCTGACAACTGAGCGAATGGCGGCGTGACTTCGGCCTGATACCAGAATGCCGTGGATGTGTACTCGTAGTGCCCCCTGGGACCGACCCCATTCGGACCGTAGTTCTCTATCGTCATGCGCATGCGCTTCTCGAACGGTATCAGGTCCATGAAGTGCCAGCGATAGTTGCATGTTCGATGGGCCGTCTGGAGGCTGCATCCCCAGCTTGGCCCGTTCAGGTAGCGGATGCCCCAGGCATCGCCGAAATAGTCCTCGGAGCCGGTGCCGACAAACCGCGGCCAGTCGTCGTCGTCCACCCAGACCTTCTCGTCTCCCTCTCCCCACCATCCGGGCAGCGGATGGTCAATGGGCATGGCAACTCCAACGAAGTGCCCCTTGCCGGCGGTCTCGAGGAAAGGATAGTCGAACACGGTCGCATCGGGCTCGGAGCGCCACCGCGCGTAGAAGTAGGCCATATCGTCCGGCAGGTTCGGCGCCGGAGCCCACTCGACCTCAACCACCACCCGAGCCATGCGCTCAAGATGGTTGGTGATCTCGAGCTTGCCACGTTTCCGGAATGGCATGGGCCAGTATGCGTAGGCGGTCTGATCGCGGCAACCAACGGGAACTGCAGCGTATTCGGCGGTGCTCCAATCGAACCCGAAAAACGGCCCGATGGGAGAGAGTATCTGTGGCCATGCGGCGCCGTCCCAGGTGCCCTTGAGCACGAGCTTGCGCCACACGTAACGCTGCTCGGAGGCCGCGAATACCCGCAGCGCGCGGATCATGGCCGGGCCCTGGATATCGGCGACGGTGACTGATTGCCCGGGGGCGATCTCGACATTGCGGCGCTCGATCTTCTGTCCTGCCATTTTCGGTTTGGGGTCGTTTCCCGGTTTGCTCCAGATGATCGCCGCATCAGTGAGCAGCCCCAGTTCGATGCCTGTGAGAGGCGTCCGGAAGCTCTCGACCGGCTGATCCTTCGGGAAGATCAAGTAGTTGAACTGGTAGTACTGAACGTGCTTCTTGTCGGCCGTAATCTTGATATGCCTGGCGAACGGGATCGGCAAGTAGCAATCGGAGGCACGCCCATTCTCTCTTTGCCAGACAAACGGCTTGATGAACGGTGGGATCGAGCCCTGAAAGAGCTTGTTGAAGTCCCACTCGTAGGTCGGTTCCGCGGCGCCGTCGAGGTAGACGCGGATTGTGCCTTGCGGATTCGCCGACCACATGCGATAAATGCACCCGGGCCCGTCAACATCCATCATGACGGCCTCGCCATTCGGCTCAACGCGGATGTAGTGCCCCGCATCGCCGTTGGCGCCCCAGACGTTGAGGCCGTTCCGATCCCAACTGGAGGCAAGGCCGGCCTGGACACCCGGCTGCAGCCGCGCGAGCCGATCGAGGTCGGTCAACTGGCGGATGAAGTCGGTGTAACGAAGCGGCGCCCTGGCCGGCGCCGCGTCCTGCGTGTATCCGGCGCCGGACAGCGCCGCCATCACAATGACGATGATGAGACTGCGCATCGAACTCGCTTCCTTTCCAGTGGCGTCCGGCAGGCGCTCAGCCCAAACGCGTATGCTCGGCCGCCACCCGTTCCACGGTCCATTCGGGCCGCCACCAGAGCTCCCGTTCGGCCTTCCTGATATCGAACATGGAGCCGCGTGGGTTGTCGGCATAGTATGTGCGATCAATAGGCAGGGAATCACCCCAGTTGCATCCAGCCATCTCCACGGTATCCAGAGCGCCGCAATGCTCGCGGGCGGTCAGGCAGCACGTCTCGGTCTGACCTGGTTCGATCGGCACGGCGAACTGAAGGACGCTGAAGGTGCCGACCATGGTCACCCGCATGACATCTGCTACAGGGGCCACGTAAGGGTTGGGTATGGCAGCGAGATGCACTATTGCGCTGAAATCGCCGCCGATGCCATCAAGGCTTGTTGGATCGGTAAGGTCCGCGATCACCGTCCGGACGTACTGCCCGAGCGGATTCTCGACACGATCCACGTTGATCACTTCATGCGACCGCGAGAGCGGATCCAGCACTCGCCTGCCGATATGGCCCGGACCGCCGGTCACCATGATCATGGCTTGACGCCCCGCCCACCCTTGCCTTTTGGCTCTGGGCCCTTGCCTCTTCGCCCTTGGCTCCTGGCTCCTGGCTCTGGGTTCTCGGACTTAACCTCAGCATAGCGCACGATCAGACTCGACGGCGCCGCCGGGAGCCGCAAAACCATGCCGGCCAGCATCTGTTTGCCCGTGAGCTTCTTGACCGAAGTCCTGGCTCCGTCGGATGTCGTGACGGTGTAGGTCGCCTCGGGTTTGATCCCTTTCGGGGCTGCCACAATGCCGCTCAGGCCACACGCCGGCCTCCTGAAGCAGTAGATGACTCCATCGCCGGTGTCGGGCCGATGGAGCTGCCACGCGGCCATGTCCGTGAGGGCGATCCCGGCCCCGATGATGGGATAGAAGTCACCATACCAGTAGCGGCGCAGCTCGTTCATCTCTTTGACAGCGTCGGCATACGGCTTCGGGTCGAAACCCGCATCCAGATAGGGGATCTCGAAGCTGTAGCCGGCTGTGCCGGCGCTCCTGCGCTCGTACGGATCGGCCGACCAAAGACCGACCGTAAACAGGGGCAGATACTGCGCGAGGGATATGGACTGCATCTGGTTCCACTCAGGATGGCCCGCCCAGCACCCGGTGTCGCTGCGCCATAGCGGCACCGACCGCATCATCATCTCGAGATCGAGGCGGCGGCCCCCGCTCGAGCAGTTGTCTATCATGATGCTCGGAAATCGGGCCCGGATCGTGTCCCACACCTCGTAGAGTCCCTCGACATACCTGATCTCCGTCATCCCCTGGCGATCGGGCGCATCTTCGGACCGCCATGCAGCAAGCGGGTCCATATTGAAATCGTTGCGGAACACGTCCACTCCATATTCGCCGATGCGCTTGATGAGGAGCTCGGTCAGCCACTTGCGGGCTTCGGGATCGTGAAGCCGGAAGAGACCTCCGTTGGACCCTCCCGAGACCCAACCTGGGTGCTCTTTGGCGATGTCGGAACCTGCCGCAACGCGCTCGGGCTCGAACCAGAGCACGAACCGCATCTTCTGCTCGTGGACGGCGTCCGACACGGGTTTCAGACCGCGCGGGAAGCGCGACTCGTCGGCTCGCCATGAGCCCACGCCATTCGGGAATCCGCCCGGAAACCATGCGGCGTCCAGCCAGACCGTGTCGCAGCCAAGGTCGGCAGCCTTGCGGGCATAGACGAGCTGGCCTACCTCGGTCGGCCAGTCAGGATGACTGTGGTAGCGGTCGAAGGTCTGAAGCGCCCCCGGAAGCTCGACGGTCTTGCCGTTCACGCGCGGAGTGTAGTGATCGAGCATCAGGCGGCGGAACCGGACATGGGCATCTGCCTTGCTGCCGTTCCAGGGCATGATCAGGATGCGCGGCGTGCGTATGGATTCGCCCGGATGAAGAACCGTCTTGAGCTGCTCCATGCCGGCCGTCATGCGTCCGGGGCCGTTCGGAGCGCGAGTGAACTCCGCCCGCCACTGGCCGGTCCAGCCGATGGCGGCGATGACCCCGGTGTCTTCGTACTGCAGGTTCCAGAACGGGAAGGCCGTCATGGATGACGGACGCCCACCGGTCGGCGCCAGTCCAACTTGCGTCGCAGGCGTCACGGGGGTTTCCAGCGGCATGAAGGATGTCGCCGAGCACGTGTCGCCCTGCAGGTGGTGAAGGACGAGGGGCAAGCGATGATAGCCGGATGCCACCGCCAGATCGAGCGCTCTGACATCCTCGATCAACGGCGATGTCCGGCTCGAGCCGTTCTCGAACCTTGCCACCCATTCGACGGCAGGATAACGATCGAACACCTTCGCTTCGACGGCGAACACGAACCCCGTGTCCGGTTCCTTCCATCGCGTGACGATGCGCTCTCCTCCGGGGAAGGGCTTTGTCTCGGATGAACGCGCCCAGGTCGCCAACAGAGCATCGGACCGCCGGCCGCCGAGGATGAACGAGATCGGCAGTGATGCGTTGTCCAGGATGAGGTTCTCACGGTCCTCATCAAGGAAGCGCCGCGATCCGTCGGCCATCACGAAGGCAGCATCGGCCCAGTCTGCCTGATCGTAAGCCGCGCCGTCGCCGCCGTCGGTCACCTTCAGGCGCAGTGTGCCGCTGTCGGGACCGATCCGGACCATGATCGGAACCGGCGCAGCGCCTCCGGGCAGAACCGGGCTGCGCACCAGTTCATCCCCGTTCGCCTCGACGATGAACTCGACGGTTCCTCGGATGCCACCGGTATCGGAGTTATTGTCCACTCCGATCATGGCCTCAAACCGCACGGCTCCGTCAGGCGGCTCAACCTCAATCTCGCTGTTGGCGTGCGTTCCCAAGCCGCGCTTGTAGGTCTGATTTCCTATGCGAAGCGGCGTCTCGATACAGGAGCGACCGAACCGCAGGCAACTGTGGTCCTGTCGGATCAGCCGCAATCTGATGCGATCATCCCCAGCGTCATCGCCGGTGAACGCCCGGCATGCCCATGCGCGGATCTGCCGGACATACGCCGGCGGAGCCATGATGTGATCATTGGGAAACCGAACGGCCATATCCGTGACGAACACCGGCAACCCTCCTTGCCCGAGCCAGAGGCTCGCATTGCCGGACACAATGTTCACCGATTGCGAAGGAGAGTCCTCCATGGGCTTCTCCGGCAAGGGGACACATGCGGCAGCCCGGAGCGGTTCGGCCGGCGGGGAGGACGGAAGCGTGAGCCGCCCTGCAGCCTTGACGTTGCTCCACAGGGCAGCTCGACGATGTTAGGGCAAGAGGTCAGAACTTGAACTCGTCAACGTTCTCCTTGGTGATGGTGACCCCCGGGATCAGGACGACACCGTTCTTGACCTTGATGGTGCCGATGCCCTCGATCTGAGCGCCATCCTGCGGCTGCTTGCCGTCCAGATAGTCGTTGACGACCTTAGCGGTGAAATAGGTCAGATTGGCAGGATCCCAGAGCATCAAGCCGGATACGGCTCCGGATTTGAGGTATTCGCGGGTTTCGCTCGGCAGGGCGAGCCCCCAGACCTTGACGGACCCGATCTTGCCCAGGCCGGTGATCGCCTCGCCGACCGCCGGAGCGCTTGGCGAGTTGGCGCACGCGAAGCCGACGATGTCAGGGTTCTTCTGAAGCGCGGCAATGGCCATTGTGCGCGCTTTCTGGTTATCGTCATCGTTGTAGATGTACGGCTTCACAAGCGTGATGCCTGGGTGTTTGGCGAAGCCCTTCTCCATCCCCTCGACGTGCAGGTTGAGGTTGGCTGCTCCTCGCCCCCCGCTGACAATCTGAACCTTGCCCTTGCCGCCGATATCGTTGGCCAGCGCTTCGGCTATGTCCACGCCGATCTGGACGTCGTCGGCTGCGGCAACGTAGAAGATGCGCTGCGACTTTGGCGCATCCGAGTCCCACGTAAAGACCTTGACGCCCGCATCCATCGCCTTCTTGATCACCGGCCCGATGGCGTCTGCATCGTTCGGTGAAACCACAATGGCACTGACCTTCTCTGCAACGAGCTGCTCAATGATCGCGATCTGCTTGCCGACTTCGGCCTTGTCGGGAGCCAGGTAGTCCACCCGAATGCCCAGCTCCTTGGCGGCGCGCTGAGCGCCCTTCTTGCACACTTCGCTGTACAGAAGCCCATCAACTTTGAACACAAATGCAATGCGCCGTTCGGCTGCTTCCTTCTTCGCAGCACACGAAACAAGCATCAGTGCGACCACCGACAGGGCAATGCCGAAGCCTCCTCTGACCATGCGCTTCATGCAGCATGCCTCCTCTCTCGTCGGCGCCACCGATCCACCTCAACGGAGACCAGCAGCGCGATGCCCAGGACGAGCAAGACCCAAATGTCCCCCTTGCCATAGGCCCGAACACCGTTGGTGATCGTGCCGATGGCAAGAACGCCCAGGGCCGTCCCGATCATAGTACCTTGGCCGCCGGTCACCGGGGTTCCTCCCATCACGACAGCCGTGATGGCGGTCATCTCCGTGAAGCGGCCGGCATCGGGGATGGCCGTCGCCCCTCTGGCAACGACAATGATCGCCGCCAGCCCGGCGAGGGCCCCATTGAGACCGTAGGCAAGCGCCTCTGTCCGTATCGTGGGGCGACCGCTGAGGAAGGCCGTCTCGCGTCCGCCGCCTATGGCCAGCAGGCTCCTGCCGTATGCTGTCTTGCGGAGCAGCGCGCCGCACCCCATCAAGACGCCGGCCGCGACCCATGCCGTCGTCGGAACGCCCAGAAACCCGCCATAACCCAGAGAGATCAACTCGGACGGAAGGCGCGAGATGCTGTCTCCATGGCTCAGCACATACGCTCCGGCTCGTGCGCCGGCGAACATGGCCAAGGAGGCAACGATCGGAGGCACCTGGAACCGGGCGACGAGCGTGCCCGTTGTCATGCCTGCCCCGAGACCGACCGCGACCGAAGCGCCGCACGCGTACCATATGCCCCATCCGGCTTCACCGGCGAGCTTCCCGAGCACAATGGCGCACAGGCCGACGACGGACCCCACGGAGACGTCTATGCCGCCCGAAGCAATGACCAGCGTCATGCCTGCTGCGAGGATCGCTATCTCCGACGCATTGCCGATGATCACCCATGCGCTGGCGCCCGTCCGGAACGACGGGAACGTGAGCGACAGCCAGATTGTTGCCGCCAACAGCACCGATGCCACGCCCGTCTCGGGCGGAAGGCGGAGCCTCATCGGCGTCTCTCCGCGCTCCGTCGCCATTGCTCGGCCAGGGCCGCGGCAACGATGACCGCTCCGGTGATCAGGCCGTACTGCTCGACAGGTACGCCGGAAAGGAACAGCGCATTGCGCATGGTAACGACGATCAATGCACCGAGCATGGCACCAATCACACTGCCCTCGCCTCCTGTAAGCCTCACGCCTCCTATCACGCTTGCCGCGATGACATCCAGTTCCCAACCTTCAGCAAGGGTCCATTGCGCGTTGCCGTTGGCGGCGGTCAGGAACAGCCCCGCTATTCCGGCGCAAAGCCCGGACAGCAGATAGGCTCGGCGCAGAATCGACTCGACAGGCAGACCCGATAGGCGTGCGGCCATGGGACTGCTTCCGACGGCCACCAGGTGGCGGCCATACCGTGCTCGCGCCTGCACCAGCGCAAACGCGACACCCACTGCGACCATGGCGACCATCGGCCAGTAGCCTTTGCCGATGAACTTGAAGCCATCAGGGAGAATGTTGTACGGTGCGGCGCCCGTGACCACGTTCGTAAACCCGCGGAACAATAGGAGCGTGGACAGGGTCACGAGGATGGGCGGCAGTCGGCGATATGTCACCAGAGCGCCGTTGGCCCATCCTGCCAGCGCTCCGATCAGGAGGCCCGCAAGGGCCGCAATCGGCCAGGGCACACCCGCCATCATCAATCCCCCCGCACCGCACGCCGACATTGCGAGGGCGGACCCGACCGAGAGGTCAACGCCGCCGGTCAGGATGACGATCGTCTCTCCCGCCGCCATGATGCCCAGGATGCCGGCATCCTGAGCGACGACAGAGAGATTGTTCGAGGTGCGAAAGGCCGGAGTGGCAACGGTAAGCCACGCCAGCGCAATCAGGAGAATGGCGAGAGCCGGAAACTCCCGTGCCCGAACGGAATCGTGCAGGGCCGATGTCCACGGGCGAGACTGCACACGGCGAGGCCCAATGGAGTCGGTGCCAGTCGGTGGCGGGCTACTGCCTTGCAGCGGCGATCGCCTCCACAAAAGTCCGCGCAGCAGCCGTGACGGCCTCGTAATCCCCGCTCCTGGCTCCGGCGGTCAGGTTCCCACCCACGCCCACGGCGATGCATCCCGCACGGATCCAGTCGGCGACGTTGTCGAGGCCGACGCCCCCTGTTGGTACGAGCCTGGCCTGAGGGAGCGGACCGCGCACGGCCTTGACGAACGCAGGCCCCAGAACCTCTCCCGGGAACACCTTGATTGCGTCGGCGCCGAGCTCCATGCATTCCACAACCTCGCGAACGGTCATGGCTCCAGGCATGCATGCGATCCCATAGCGGTGGCACAGATGGACCACAGCCGGATTCAGGCACGGCGAGACCACATAGCGAGCGCCGGCCAGTATCGCGGTTCTCGCCGTCTCCGGATCAAGCACCGTACCGGCGCCGACCAGTATCCCGCCCTGACTGTATGCCGACGCGAGGCTCTCGATGACGCTTGCCGCCCCGGGGACCGTGAACGTGATCTCGATCGCTGCAGCGCCTCCCATGCGACACGCCTCGGCTATCTTGAGCGCCTGGTCGGAACTGGTCGCCCTGACGACGGCAATCAGTCCGGACGATTCGAGACCGGCTATGACCTGGGATGGGTCCATCAGATGCACTCCATAGAGCAGGCGGGCACATAGAAAGCACGGGGATATCCGGGCATGGTGCGGCTCACGCTCTTGCCCATCAGCGCCTCACGCGCCCCGAGGCCTGGCCCTTCATGAGCGCCTCAACCTCCGATCGGGTGACGAAGTTGACATCACCGGGGATGGAGTGCTTCAGGCAGGATGCCGCCGCGGCAAAGGCAACCGCGGTATCGGGTGAGGCCAGATCATCGTGGGATAGAGCGTAGATGAGACCGGCAGCGAAGGAGTCGCCTGCGCCGACTCGGTCTACGATGGCGCGGATCTCATATGGCGCATAGCGGCCTTCAGCATCCAGCGGCGCGTAGTATGCCTGGTCATCCACAGCAGTGTAGAGCATGCCCCCCCAGTTGTTGTGGGTGGCCGACACGCTCTCGCGCAGGGTTATGGCAACTCTGGTGACGCTGGGGAACTGCTTGACGATGGCACGCGCGACGTCGGCATACGCCTCGGCGCGGACTTGGCCCCGCTCGACATCGGTGTCACTGGCCTTGATGCCGAGCACCATCTCGGCGTCTTCCTCGTTGGCAATGACAAGGTGGACATGGGGCAGGATGGCGCGCATGGTCCTTTCGGCTAGATCACGGGAGGAGAGCCCCTGATGCCAGTTCCAGAGGTTCTTGCGGAAGTTGAGATCGCATGACACGGTGAGGCCTGCGGCTTGAGCTGCGCGGACGGCTGCGGTAGCCGCCTCGGCAGCGTTCCGACTGAGCGCAGGGGTGATGCCGGTCACGTGGAACCAGGTACGCCCGCTCAGGATGGATGGCCAGTTATACGCTTCCGGGGGCGCCAGCATTACGGATGAGCCAGCCCGATCATAGGTCACCACACTGGCGCGCTGGTTGGCTCCGGTCTCGAGAAAGTAGAGCCCGACGCGGCCTTCGTCCGTTCGGATGATACGCGACACGTCGAGGCCATGCCCGCGCAGAAACCTCACGCAGGCGTCTGCGATGGGGTTGCGGGGCAATGCCGTCACGAACTGAGCCTGCATGCCGAGCCAGGCAAGCGACAGGGCAACGTTCGCCTCCCCGCCGCCGAAGGTCCAGTCAACCTCTCCGGGCAGCGATTGGGCGATGCGAAGGTGCCCCTTGGGCGCAATGCGGCCCATGACCTCACCAAATGTGACTACCGAGTTTGCCATGATGTGATCGGATTCCGCGATCGCGCCGTTGATTCCTGCCGGGAAGAACGCGGCAATGGCTTGCCGGGTCGCAACGCGGTCTGTTTGACGGTCACCGGAACAGGGAGTCGGGTAAGCCCGTGTTGATCTTGAAGTCCTTGTACAGTGTCGTGCCGGCGACCTTGCGTTCGGTGTTCTGAACCTCGATCCTCGTCGGGAACCATATGCCGGGAGCCACCTGGCGGACATCGCGAAAGTAGTAGATCGCTTGAAGGGTGCCGTCCTGGCGATAGGCATCGCGTTTCAGGATCACCCGGGTCTTGGGGTCAATGTAAACGATGTGGTGCGAGGTGTCCTCGGCTCGGTCCTTATAGGTGATCTCGAAGACGCCGACGGGCGTGCCCTCGACCGAGCCTTCGCGGATAAACTTGAAGTTCGCATAGGTCAGGTAATAGGCGGAGACAAGCCCCATGTCAACCAGCGACTTGCGTTTGCCGGGCGCGTTGCCGAAGTCACGCCGAGTGTTCAGCCGCAGCTTCGGCACGGACACGATCTGAACCGTGCCGTTGACGATGTAGACGCCCTTGGTGCCCTCAACCGACCCCTCGATTCGCACCTTGTTGGGCTCCTTGTAGCGCATCAGAACCGTCTTGAACCGATACAGAAACCCGAAATCCTTGTTGATCTTGCCTAGCTCGCGCTGATTCGCCGCCGCGACCACACCGGTCACGGTGAAGTCATCCAGACGGCGGCACACATAGTCCTGAATGGACCGGGGAATCTCTGCCTGTGCCGAGGCAGAGAGCAACAGCATAATGGGACCAACAAGTCTGCGGGTCAGTGTCATATTGAATGTCCTCCGTGATCCAGTCGCGTTCGCACCCCTCGTGCGATGTCTCCTGTCATCTAGACGCCCACTGAGCGCGGTTTGTGTCACCGATCATCCACCCAACCGCTTCTTCATTTCGGCTTTCGCCTCAGACAGCCGCGCCCCCAGGTCCGAACTCCCGTAATGGTCATCAAGAGGATAGCATCCCGAAGGGATACCGGACCGAGGTGCCGTCGTACAGTCGCTGAACGTGCGGCATACCTGCTTGCGCCGAATGGGCCTGCCGCTCAGCAGATCCGCCGGCAGTTCCGGATATGAAAGCGCCATCCGACCAAGCCCAACGAAATCGGTCCATCCGTCGCGAACGGCTGCCTGAGCCACGTGCGGCAGATACTCTTGCAGATATGTGTACGCTGTACCGACGATGGTGAAATCGGGGTTGAGGCGCTTGAGGCAGCGGGTCACATGCATTTGCCGCGCGACGCCAACCAGCGGGTCTTCCGGCGGCTGATATCCGTCCGAAGGCGGGTACAGCGCCGGCCGCTGTATGTGATGGCTGTAGTAAGGGCTGCCGGCAGTCACGTTGACGAACGTCACTCCGATCTCCCTCAAGATGCCGAACAGCGCAAGCGGCTCCGTGAGGTCCATTTCCGTCGGCTGCTCCTGATCAACCCCGAACCCATACACATACGGAACGCAGCCGCAGTAGTCCGCAGGCAGACCAGGGCCCAGCTTGCCTGCGCCGGACTGGTAGGGATCCGCCTCATAGGGCACGGTGTCGAAGACGCTCACGCGCACGCCGATGCCCAGCCCAGGAGCCTCTGCTCGCACCACTTCAACGAGTTCCCTCAAGAAACGCGTTCGGTTTTCCAGCGAACCTCCGTAGGGTCCGGGCCGCGTGTGCGCGCCAAGCAGCTCATGCCCGAGGTAACCATGGCAATGCTTCAGGTCTACGAAGTCGAAACCTGCTTCGCGAGCCAGGCGTGCGGCTCGCCCGTAGTCCTCTATGATGCTTCGTATCTCGCCGTCGGACACTGGTTCGTAATCCGGCCCGATGCCGACCCGGCGATCGAGGATCGGATGATGAAATGCGATGACCGGCTCGGGAAGATCCCAGCGGTTGGGACGGCAGAAGCGTCCCGAGTGCGTCAACTGCAGCCCGATCAACGGCTTGGTTTCGCCACACTCGGAGACCAAGGCGGCGCGAAGCTGGGCCAGATCGCCGACCGTCTTGTCGGTCAGTACCAGTTGACGCGGGTTCGCGCGACCGGAGTGGCGAACTGCCACGGCCTCGCCGCCCCAGATCAATGCGGCTCCGGATCGGCCGAACCGGCGCCACCGTCGAAAGGTGAGGTCCGAAGGCCTGCCGTCGGGGGTCGCATCCCAGCCCTCCATCGGCTGGATACAGAACCTGTTCGTCAAGGATCGGCCCAGCACCTCAATCGGGGCGCCGAGCGGCGCGTCGGGGCCGGCTGACAGGCGATCGTCAACCGGCAGCTCAATGGCCAGTTCGGCAAGGGCGCGACGAAACGCGTCAACGCTCTTAAGGGTCGGTATCTTGACGAAATCCGTGGAGGGCATAGTGAACTCCGGCGCCGGCGAGTTTCAGAGCACCGGCACGATGGTTCATTGTACTACGTTCGCTCGCGCCTGCTCGGTTTCCTCCGCGTCGTGTGTCCTTCCCCGTGTTGCCGATTGGCCGTTTCGGCGAGTCAGCATCCGCGCAGACAGGCGCAGCGGGGCATAAAGATTTGCTGAATCGCCACCCGATTCGTTGACAGCCCTCACATGGCCGCGTCATAATGCCTGCACCGTTCACGATGCGTCTCGGGGGAAGTCCGGTGTGAGACCGGCGCAGTCCCGCTGCGGTATGTGCTCGCTTGAGCATGAGCCCGAATGCCCGTTCGCATCGCGTCACGCTAGCCCTTCGCGAGAAAGGGTGTGATGCAGCCTCGGTTCGCCTGAGTTCGGCGACCGGCACTTCCGGCAGGAAACCACCGGCGCAGCGTATGGTGGTGCACTCCCCGGGCCGAAGAGGCCACCCCTCGCGATGGCGCGCACCAGAGAGGAGGGGCAAAGCCCACTATGCGCACCATCCGCAACGCCTTCACACTGATTGAGCTGCTCGTCGTCATCGCGATCATCGCCATTCTGGCGGCGATCCTCTTTCCCGTTTTCGCCCAGGCTCGAGAGAAGGCACGACAGACCTCGTGCAGCTCCAATCTCAAACAGCTCGGCCTCGCCACCCTTATGTATGTGCAGGACTATGACGAGACCTATCCTCTGTATCAGTATGCCGACTGCCAGGGCTGGACGTGCTATCAGTACTGGTTTGGCCTTCGCACCGACACCGGTTGGGACAAGACGCGCGGCCTGCTGTATCCCTACATGAGGAACCATCAGATACAGAAGTGCCCGAGTTTCTCTGCAGTGCCCCGGTTCGGCGATGGCAACGGCTACGGCTACAACTGGGGTTATCTGGGTTCCGACTACTACCTGACATTCAGTTGGCCGCCCATGAACCCCGCTTCCGAGGCGGCGCTGTCGGCCCCGGCGGATAAGGTGATGTTCGCCGACGCCGGCTTTGTCAACGTGCCCTGGTACGGCGGTGGCGGCGAGATCGTCGAAACGCCCGGCATTGATCCGCCATCGCAATGGTGGGGCAATCCCACGGTGGACTTCCGCCATCTCGACAACGGCAAGATCGTGGACGCTTCGACCTTTACCGTGACCCACAAGGGATTGGCGAACTTCGCCTATGCCGACGGGCATGTGAAGGCGCTCCGACAGGGCGCAGTCACCGACGCCATGTTCACGCGGAACTGACGATGGTAACCGGTGGCCGTGTGCACTGTGATGCTCTTGGGACCCCGGTGTGCATTCCCGACCGTCCCGAGCGCATCGTGAGTCTTGTCGCGGGATTGACGGAAGCGATCCACGCGATCGGTTGCGGTGATCGCCTGTCCGGAGTCAGCGCCTACTGCCATCGCTATGTGCCGGACCTCAAGGCGCCCGTTGTCGGCGACTACCTGACTGTGGACGACGAGCGGCTTGCCGAGATCAAACCGGATCTGGTTCTGCTCACGACTGGAGTGCAGCGTGCGCTGGCTCGAAAGTTGAGCAGCGCCGGATACCCCGCCTACGTCTTGCCTCTGCCCTCGAGCATACACGGCGTGCTGGAGAACGTGATGCTCCTGGGAGGTCTTCTCGGCGAGGTTGACGCAGCTCGGGCGCTCGCGCACGACTGGCTGTCCTCGCTCCGCTCGGTTCGCGCCGTTGCAGGATCGCGTTCGCGTGCCGTATTCGCGGAGCTATGGTTTGGCCGACACGTGCGCGTGCCCGGAGGCCTATCCTTCATCAACGACATGATCGAGTTCGCCGGAGGACGCAATGTGTTCGGGGGTGACGCCGCCGCCTATATGAGGCTCGACGTTGATGGGGTGGCGGTGCGGCATCCGGAAATCTGGCTGCTCTTTTCCGAGCCCGAATACCCGGTGGACGGCACGGCGTTGATGCTCGAACGCGGTTGGGACCGTGCCATGCCCGGGCTTCGCCTCATCGAGGCCGGCGTCGAACCCGATCGGAACATGATCCATGATGGACCATCCATGGTGAAAGCCGTCAGATGGCTGTCCGAGCGGATAGCGGAATGCGCCTGAGCCTCCTCAGTGCATTGCTGATCATCGGACTCTGGCCGGGCGCCGGGCCTGCCATCGCTCAGTTGCGGCAGGCCCGGGCCGCGGCGCATGGACCGACAACCGTGCGCGACGCGAGGGGCGTTGCCATAACGCTGCGCCAACCTCCGGCTCGGATCGTCTCGCTTGCTCCGGCTGTGACGGAGATACTGTTCGCTGTCGGCGCAGGGCCAAACGTGGTTGGGGTCACGACGTACTGCGACTATCCCCCGCAGGCGCGTCGCATCGCCAAGGTCGGCGATCTGAACGTCAGCACCGAGAAGGTGCTGGCCCTGAAGCCCGACCTCATCATCGGCGACGTCGAGGCCAATCGGAAGTCCATCGCGGCTCTGGAGCGGCTCGCTCCCGTTCGGGGTCACATCTTCGTCATCGCCGGCAAGGACTTCCGCAATATCTTCGCCGCCGTCGAGGCTGTGGCGGCGATCACGGGGCATCGTACCGAGGGGGCTCGGGCGTTGGGCGCCATGAAGAGCACCCTGGCGCGCGTGAAGGCCCGTGTGGAGCGGACCAAGGTACGCCCGCGAACGGTGTTCATCGTCCAAGCCGATCCGCTCTGGGTCGCCGCAGCCGGTACGTTCGTAGACGACCTGATCACCGCAGCAGGCGGGCAAAACCTCGGGCGTCATGCAGGCCGTGGGTACCGATCCTTCAGCCTCGAACGGCTGATCGCACTCGACCCCGACGTGATCGTATCGAGCGATACCACACTCGCTTCGCTGAGCCGGAAAGCCGGCTGGAGCAGCATGAATGCTGTTCGGCTCAAACGCGTCTATCGGCTGGGCTACGATGCCGTCCGTCCTGGCCCGCGGCTGGCGCAAGCCGTCGAGCATCTCCACACACTGCTCCACCCGTAGGATGCCGCGGCGCTCCGTCCTTGAATCCTCTGCGGGCGTGCAACGATCCGCGTGAGGGCGGGGCGTCTTCAGAACCGGCGATACATCGGCACCGTACTCTGCCCTTCCGGCATGCCGCCCGCGTGCTACAATGGGTATCGGACACCCTCGCATCAAGGCAGGACACGCATGTCTAGTATCAGCCCCATCCTGGAGCGGATCGTCGCTCTGTCGCATTGGCTAGCTGAGCCAAGTCGCGATCTGGCCATACTCGGTGAAGGCAACACATCCGCTCGAGTGGACGCCTCCACCTTCTACGTAAAAGAGAGCGGCAAGAGCCTGCTCGAAGCCGACGCAACGAGCTTCGTGGAAGTGTCCACCGCGACCGTTCTGGCAGCGTTGGACGGCCCCGACCTCGACGACGCACAGATTCGGCAGGTTCTGTTGGACGCTCGCGTCGGCTGCACCGGTGAACGGCCTCGTCCTTCCGTGGAGACGTTCCTCCATGCCTATCTGCTCTCCCTGCCCGACATCGAGTACGTCGGACACACGCATCCAACGGCGGTGAATGCCATCCTCTGTTCTCGACATTCACGCGAGGCCGTCTCGGGCAGGCTGTTCCCGGATGAGATCGTTTGCTGCGGTCCGGCAGTCTGCTATGTGGAGTATACGGATCCCGGCATCCCTCTGGCCAAGCGGCTGCGTGCCGAGGTTGAGGCTTTCATCACCGCTCATAACATGGCTCCGCGCATCATCCTGATGGAGAACCACGGGCTCATAGCCACGGGCAAGACGCCGCGAGACGTGGAGACTGCGACCGCTATGTACGTGAAGACTGCGCGCGTGATCCTCGGAGCGTATGCGCTCGGCGGACCACGTTTCCTGACGCCCGACAACGTCGCGCGCATCCATACGCGACCCGACGAATCGTACCGACAGAAACTGATTGCGGAACGGGGAAGCTGATCCGCAGGGGGTAAGAATGAACGCTCTCGAACTGTACAAATCCGGCAAAGGCCCGATTCCGGACCGAATGCTCAAGTGGCGTCTCTACGGCGAAGGATTGGACAACCTTAAGATCGAGGAAGTGCCGGTACCCGAGATCGGGCCCGATGAGATACTCGTTCGGCAGGATGCCAACGGCCTGTGCTTCTCGGATACCAAAGTCATAGCCCTCGGCAACAACCACCCGCGAATGCAGGGGCGTGATCTTGCCAACGATCCGGCGACACTGGGGCACGAGGTTGCCATCACGGTCGTCAAGGTCGGCGAAAAGCGCCGCGAGCAGTTCGCTGTCGGCGACCGCTTCATCGTCCAAGCCGATGTCTTCTACAAGGGCGTTTCGATGGCCTACGGCTACGCCATCTCCGGCGGCCTGGCTCCGTACAGCATCATCCCGACGCCCATGATTGACGGCGACGAAGGCTGCTACCTCCTGCCCGTGGACAAGCGTACGGGCTACGCCGAGACCGCCCTCGTAGAGCCCTGGGCCTGCGTGGTTGGCGCCTACAATCAGGCGCATCGCCCGGGCCCCGCTCCGGATGGCACAATGCTCATCCTGGCCGGTGCGGGTGCGGAAGGATTTCGCCTTGGTGGTGTAACAGCAGGCGCCGCGCGCGTCTTGGTGATGGGATCGCACTCCACCGTCGTGGCTCAGCGAGTGGCAAATGCCACCGTCGCTCAGGGTGACGACGCAGGTGCGGCCGTCCAGACTCACATCGGCAACCGGAAGATTGACGACATTCTGGTCCTCGGCGACGTGTCGCCTGACCTCGTCGAAGCGGCGGCTGCCAGCCTTGCCGACCGCGGGATCGTGGTGTTTGCCGGCGACAGCGACATGCCTCGGAAGCTCACGCTCGACATCGGGCGCATCCACTACAACTGGCACCATTACATCGGCACCACATCCGACGATCCGCTCAGCGCCTACTCCGAGCCGCGTGGGGCCGATCTGAAGCCCGGCGGCATCGCCTGGTTCATCGGCGCCGGAGGACCAATGGGTCAGATGCACGTCCAGCGGGCGGTCATGCATCGCCATCCGCCTCGTGTCGTCGTGGGCACCGACATTGACGGCGAGCGGCTCGGGACGCTCGTCGAACGACTGTCAGAAACGGCCAGGCAACGGGGCGTCGAGCTCATAGCGATCAACCCGCGCGAGATGAGCCCCGAAGCATTCGATGCGAAGCTTCGCGAGTTGACCAACGGTAAGGGTTTCGACGACGTTGTCTCACTGGTACCGGTGCCGGCGTTGATCGAACACGCCACAGGCTTTCTGGCCGACCGCGCATGGTTCAACGTGTTCGCAGGCGTTGCCAGAGGGACGATGGCCCAGCTCAATGTCAACGACATACGACGCAGAGGCGTGCGGTTCATCGGCAGCAGCGGTTCATCCATTGCCGACATGAAGCAGACACTGGCGATGGTGGAAAGCGGTGAGCTCTCGACCAACGCATCGCTTGCGGCAATCGGCGGGATGCGCACTGCACGCGAAGGGCTGGCAGGTGTTAAGGAAGGCAGGTTCCCGGGCAAGACGCTGATCTTCCCCCTTATTGATGACATGCCGTTGATGGCGCTGCCTGAGCTTCGGGCGACCTATCCCACGGTATACGCCAAGCTCGACGGCGGGAAGTTCTGGACGCGCGATGCCGAGGACGAACTCCTGAGGCTGACGATTGCGAGGGAAGGCGAATGAAGCGGCTCCAGGGCAAAGTCGGCATCGTTACGGGTGCCGCTCAAGGGCTGGGTGAGGCGATTGCCAAGCGTCTCGCAGCAGAGGGCTGCGTTGGCGTCACCGTTGCCGACATGAACTTCGAGAAGGCTCAGGCGACAGCCGAGGCGATCAAGGCGGAGTACGGCTGCAAAGCGCTGGCGACCCATACGAACGTCACGGACGAAGAGCAGACAGCAGCGATGGTGGGGGCAACGCGCGACGCGTTCGGATCGGTGGACATCCTGATCGCCAATGCCGGAATCCTCATCGCGAAGGACGTCACCGAGTTCACGGCAGCGGAGTGGCGCAAGGTCATCGAAGTGAACCTGATCGGCTATTTCCTGTCGGCACAGGCGGCCGCACGCGTTATGGTCGGGCAGAAGAGTGGGGTGATCGTTCAGATCAACTCCAAATCCGGCAAAAAAGGCAGCTTCCGCAACAGCGCATACGCATCGTCCAAGTTCGGCGGCATCGGCCTGACGCAGTCGCTGGCGCTTGACCTTGCGCCCTTCGGCATTCGGGTCAATGCCGTGTGTCCGGGCAACCTTCTGGACGGCACGCTCTGGCAGGACAGCCTCTATGAGCAGTATGCCCGCACTCAGGGCCTGACCGTCGAGGAAGTCCGACGCAAGTACGAGTCCCAGGTGCCCCTCGGCCGCGGATGCACCTACGATGACGTCTGCAATGTGGTGGCGTTCCTGTGCTCCGATGAGTCCTCGTACATGACGGGACAGGCCATCAACGTTACAGGCGGCCAGGAGATGCGGTAGGCGCCGCGAGGCCATACCCATGCCGAAAGCGCAGTCGCAGTTCGTCTGCGGACAGTGCGGCCACATCTCGCCTCGATGGCTCGGGCGATGTCCCGAATGCGGCGAATGGGGCGCCCTTGCCGAAGAGGTTGTGGCACGCGTGCGCAGTCGTCCGGCGGCGTCGCCTGTTCGATCTGCCGGCGTTCCGGCACCGGTCTCCGACGTGCCGGCGGACCCGGGCTCGCGCTTGGCGACGGGCATCGGTGAGATGGACCGTGTGCTGGGCGGCGGCCTCGTTGACGGCTCGGTGACGCTGATCGGCGGCGATCCGGGCATCGGCAAGTCCACGATCCTCGCGCAGGTCGCCCACCGCCTCGTGTCATCGGCGCCGGACGAAAAGACAGTCACGCTGTACGTCTCGGGCGAGGAGAGCCCGAGGCAAATCCGCCTGCGGTGCGAACGCCTTGGCGCGGTATCCGACCGCCTCTTGGTCGTGGGCGAGACGGACGTAACCGCGATCCTGCAGCACATTGACGCTGTTGCGCCCGCTCTGGTCGTGGTCGATTCGATCCAGACCACCTTCGATCCGAATGTCGAGTCGGCTCCCGGCACGGTCAGTCAGGTTCGCAGCGTCGGCGCCGCTCTGGTGAACTACGCCAAGGCGGGCGGACCGCCGGTTTTCCTCATCGGGCATGTGACCAAGGAAGGTACGCTCGCTGGTCCCCGGGTGCTCGAGCACATGGTGGATACGGTTCTGTACTTCGAGGGTGACCGCCATCATTCGTATCGAGCGATCCGCGCTGTGAAGAACCGCTTCGGACCGACGGATGAGGTGGGCCTGTTCGAGATGCGGGACGATGGGCTGCACGAGGTGGCGAATCCATCGGCGGCGTTCCTTGCCGAGCGCACCCTGGGCTCGTCCGGCTCGGCGGTGACGGCCACCATGGAGGGCACGAGGCCCATGCTCGTGGAAATCCAGGCGCTGGTGACGCGTTCGTTTCTGTCCAGTCCCCGCCGCGTCGTCAACGGCCTCGACTACAATCGAGCCGGCATGCTCCTTGCGGTGCTGGAGAAGCGCCTGGGACTGAGACTTGGCGAACACGACGTCTTTCTGAACGTGGCCGGGGGCATCAAGCTGATCGAGCCGGCTGCCGATCTGGCTGTCGCGATGGCCGTGGTGTCGAGCTACCGCGACGTGCCGCTCGACCCGATGGCGGTCTGGATCGGCGAAGTGGGACTCGGCGGAGAAGTGCGCTCAGTGGCCAACGTGGAGCGTCGCCTGCGTGAGGCGGCACGGATGGACTATCGGCGTGCCGTCACCCCGAGGACACCCGCCAGGGAGGCGATCCGGGCGGGCTCGATCGAAATCGTGCCTGTACGGACGGTCCGAGACGCCATACCGCACTCGCTCGACAACTCCGGAAGGGATCCGCACGACCATGCTTGAGCTGCACACCGTCCCCGCATTCGACATACCGGCGCAGTACCTGTCCGATGTCGTTCGGAGGGCGCTGGCCGAGGATGCGCCTTGGGGAGATCTCACGACGAACGCCGTAGCGTCTCCATCGGCCCGTGCCCGCGGGATCGTCGAAAGCGCGGCGGAAGGAATCCTTGCGGGCATGCCCGTCCTGGTCGAGGTGTTCGCCCAGCTCGATCCGGCGGTAGCCGTCCGAGCGCTTACGGCGGAAGGCTCCGCCATTCTGCCGGGAGAATCTCTGGCCATCATTGAGGGACCGGCCCGACCTATCCTGACCGGGGAACGTGTCGCGCTGAACTTCCTCCAACGGCTGTCGGGCGTAGCCACGCTGACCAGCCGCTTCGTCAAAGCCATCGAAGGCACGGCAGCCACGATCGTGGATACGCGGAAGACGACCCCGGGTCTTCGCCAGCTTCAGCGCTATGCCGTGCGCGCCGGCGGAGGCCGCAATCACCGCATGTGCCTCTCCGACGCAGTAATGATCAAGGACAACCATATTGCCGTGGCGGGCGGCATCGGAGCGGCCATCGAACGTGCCCGCAAGGTCGTGCCGCACACCATGACGATAACGGTAGAGTGTGAGACACTGGAACAGGTGTCCGAGGCTGTTGGAGCCGGGGCCGACATCGTGCTCCTTGACAACATGGACACCGAGACCCTGCGCCAGGCCGTTGCACTCATTGGTAAGCGGGCCATCGCCGAGGCGTCCGGAGGCATCGGACTCCACAACGTGGCCGACGTCGCGGCAACCGGGGTTGACCGCATCTCCATCGGCGCCCTTACCCACTCCGCCGCCGCCCTCGACATGCGCCTCGAACTCACGCTCAGCACCGTGGATTCACCCTCCCTGCCGGAGGACCCGTAGGCGATGAGCGGTCCGCGCATACGGGGCTTTGCCGACGGGACCTACCTGCTGGAGTACGACGAACTCGGATCAACGCAGGACGAGGCCATGGCACGCGCCAAAGCCGGAGAAGAGCGCTTGCTGGGCGTGCGCGCGGACTACCAGATATGCGGAAGAGGCCGCCGCGGATCCGACTGGTATGCTCCACGAGGCGAGTGCCTGCTCATCACGTACCTGGTGGCTGTTGCGGAAGTGGCCCGATCAACCCCGGCGCTGACCTCCATGTCGGCCGCCATTGCCGTCGCAGAGGGCATCGCACGCCTAACCGGCCTGGCCCCCCGGCTTCGATGGCCCAACGACGTTGTGCTCAAGGGACGCAAGGTGGCCGGCACGCTGGTCGAGCTGTCGCCTGTCCCCCTTCCGCACAGACCGACCAGGCATGTGGCCGCGATCGGGATCGGAGTGAATGTCAACGTCGCGGTCTGGCCGGAAACGCTCGCATCTACAGCCATCTCGCTCCGTCAGGCTTCAGGACGGATGTGGCCGATCGAGAACGTCGAGAGCTCTGTCAGAGCGGCCTTGACAGGCGTCCAAAGGCGCGTTGCCGGACCTGATCGAGGATGGGTACTGCGCGCCTGGAACGAGCGCGACGCGACAGTCGGCGGACGGTATCTGACCTACAGCGGCAAGAAGCCTGTGGCCGGAACCGCGGTCACCATCACCGATAAGGGCGAGCTGGTGCTGCGCACCGATAGAGGCGAGGAGCTGGTCGTGACCTCCGCGCGGCACGTCGTCATATGACCTTCACACTCAGGAGTGCGAGCGTCAGGCCAGGACGCCTGGACAGCCACGAGACTTCATGAACGCCCTCTGGCGCCTAGGCGTGGACCCCGAGAATGCGCTCCAGTCTGGCACGGGCACAGGCCAGGGCCTGTCCGCGATGGCTGATCCGATGCTTCTCATCCGGTGGCAGTTCCGCCATGTGCCGGCCAAGCTTGGGCACGAAGAAGATCGGGTCGTATCCGAATCCGTACGATCCCTTCATCTCCCGCGCGATGACCCCTTCGCAGATGCCCCGGCACAGGTGAACGCCGCCACCGGGAACTGCGATGGCTACCGCCGCCCGAAACCGACATGTGCGATCGGGATCCTGGACATTCGCGAGCATCGCCAGAATGCGCTGCATCTTCTCGGGGAACGTGGTCTCTTCCCCAAGGAACCGCCTCGATCGTAGCCCGGGCTCGCCTCCGAGAGCATCAATCTCCAGTCCGGCATCGTCTGCTATCGAGATCAGTCCGGTCGCCTGCATGCCGGCAACGGCCTTGATCTCGGCGTTCTCCTCGTATGTTGCGCCCGTCTCCTCCACATCCGGCCCTGCATCGGGATAGTCAGCCAGGCTCACCAGCGCCCATCGCGGATCGGCCAGCAACGCGGCCATTTCCTTGAGCTTCTTGCCGTTGCGCGTCGCAATGAGGATGCGCGGCATATCCGCGCCGGAATCGGGCGGCCGACTCACCTGCCTGCCTGATTCACATAGTTGACCCGGAGGTTGCTCACAAGGGTGCGCAGGTCACGCTGTATGCTTGCATCCACACGAGATTCGACGCGAGAGGCCAGATCGCTCACGGAATCAATGAGAATCCGGGCCTCTTCCAGGTTCTTCTCAACGGTGTTCGTCACGGGGTCATTGACCAGGCCCAGCGCGATCCATGCACCCTGATGCAGAATGTCTATGCACATCAGCAGACGATCGTTGGCCGCCAAGCGGGGATGAGCTTCGTCGGAGCCATGGTCCTCATCGGTTTCGGCCTTGGCCTCGGGCGACGCCGGACCGGTCTGCTCTTCCGTGTGCTCCGGCTCGTCTGAAGAACCAGCGGCCCGCCGCTTATCTATGACTACGTAACTCTCTTCCTGTTCGGACATTGCTCTCTCCTGAACCCCTCATCGGGAATGCAGCGACTACGGTATACCATACGGTCTGCAAGATCAGGACACTCAACGGAGGATGCCGACATGGAGCCCGATGCGCTCGTACACTACCTCGACGAGTATCTGGACACGGCCAACGTGCCTGACTATCCCGGGGCCTTGAACGGCCTGCAGGTCGAATGTCGGCGAGACATCACAACAGTTGCCCTCGCCGTGGATGCATGCCGATACACCATCGAGCAAGCTGTTCGCATCGAGGCGGACATCCTCATCGTGCACCACGGCCTGTTCTGGTCACCGATCGTCCCGCTTGTGGGTGCCTCCTACAGGCGGATCGAGCCCCTTATGAGAACCGGAATGGGCCTCTACTCATCCCATCTGCCCCTCGACGTTCACCCGGAGGTGGGCAACAACTCGGTCCTGTGTCGCCGCCTCAACGTTGAGCCTGACGGTCGCTGGGCATCCTTCGAAGGAACACCCATCGGAGTCACGGCAAGGTCTCCCGTGTCGGTTGGCGAGATTCAGCGGCGGCTTGAGGATGCTCTGGGCATGCCGGCGCGCCTTGTGGGCGATCGGGAAGCGTCGGCATCGAGGATTGGCATCGTGACGGGCGGCGGCTCCGGTCACATCCGAGAGGCATCGGACCTGGGGTTGGACCTCATGATCACCGGTGAGGTCCCGCATCATGCGTTCTTCATCGCCGAGGAGCACGGCGTCAACATGCTTCTTGCCGGCCACTATGCTACGGAGACTCTCGGCATCCAGGCGCTCGGCGGACACATCGCAAATCACATGGGTCTGCGAACCTTTTTCATTGACCACCCGACGGGGCTCTGAGCTCCGGCGAGATCAGCGCACTGCAGCCCACCGCCACGCCCAGCGGCAGGATGTGAAGCAGCAGACGGTCCAGACTCGTGCTGAGGTGCCATTCCAGAGGGTGTGGTGTCCGCATGAGGACCAGCAGGTAGACGGCGAAGAGCGCCCCTCCGACAGCAAATGGCAGATAGAGATCGCGCCTTTTCGTGCAAAGTACAGAGGCGCCCCCGACCACTGCCGCAAGCCACGCGAATCCCCATGCCGGGTATGCCGGCCCAAGTGCAGCACCGGAGCGGAGCACCGCACCGGCGATGACGGCCGTTCGGGGCACACGAACGTCGGCGTCCGAACTCGTCATGCCTCGCCGCACCGCGTCTGCCACGGGGTACCGTCCGCCGCCGAACAGGTCCCCGCGCAGCCCCAATCGCACAGCGAGGCCCGACCATGGCAGCACAAGGAGCAACGCCATCGCACTGCTTGTCCACAGCGCTCGCCACCTGATGGAGCGGCCACCCTTGCCGGAGCCCGAAAACACCCAACGCACACCGACAAGCGCCATGACCAGCGCGAGCGGAACGCCCTCGTTCTTGGTCATCAGGCAGCCGCCCACACAGAGGCCGACCACTGCCGCCTGACCGCGCGATTCAGGCTGCCTCGCCAGGGTTTTGGCACACCAGACTGCCGCAAGCATGAACGCAGCAAATGGGACATCCGCATAGCCTGAGGAAGCATGGCGCAGAACCACGGGTTGCGTCATCACGAGCGCTGCGGCGGCGAGTCCGGCCCCCCCCGGCAGCACACGGCTCTGTCGCGTCGGCCGTACGAGTTCGCTCGCAAGCGCATAGGTCAGCACGGCAAGATCCGCGGCGAACATGAGTCCGCCCAACTGCGCGAGGCGCTCGGCGACACTGCCGAAGTGAGCATAAAGCCACCAGGTGTGGATCGGAAGGGCCGGCGGATAGTCGCGGTGGCTGAAGTCGTACAACGCGTTCGCCAGCAACGATGGGGTCCGATCGTGAAACATGGCTCTCGCCTTCAGTTCCCATATGGACCAGCCATCCCAGGACAACCCACATCCAGCGAACTGGATCAGAGCGGCGACAGCACCGACCGCGATCGCACCGGCAGCCACACCCCAGACGAGTCCGCCTCCGTCACTCTCGTCCGTTCCCGTCGTCCCACCTGTCCCAGTCGTTCCATCCGTCCAACCCCGCCAACGACATGCCCAGAGGAAGCCGGCCGCACCGATCGCCGCATATGCCATCCACACCGACAGCCTGCCCGCGGCGAGCAGAGCCGCCGTTGCGACCGATGCGAGGCACACCGTTCCGACAAGGTGGCTCATGGCCAGGCGCACGGGCCACGGATACCGCGGAAACCCGAGAGCGCCAAGAACCATCGCCCCCATGCCGATCAACGCTGCAATCCCCGTTACGACCAGCACGACCCGGAGGAGCGACGGACCGGGGAAGCCGGTTTGCCCTCGTCCCGCAGATGTCCCGTGCTTCGCGAGAGCAACGGACGCCGAACCGACGGTCCAAACTCGCCACCCGGCCGGAGCCTTGAAAGGAACGCGGTAAGCGACGACCACATGAGGACGCCCGGGAGTCTTGAGTTCCCATGGCGACAGGCTCGCCTGACGCCCTGGCGATCCGACCGGGATCACTCGCCACCGGATGGGATAGGCATCATGACGGATCCGCATCTCGAACGCGAGCAGGTCAAGGTCCGCCCCGCGCTGAGAAAGCCCATCGGGCACGAGCAGGACACCCTCGCCTTGTTGCACCCCGTGAGCGTGGAGCAACGCCGTGATACGACGGGTCGCTTTCTCGCGTTCGCCTTGCGTGTCGCGGGCCAATCGAGTCGCCCCGCGCCAGGCAAAGACAGCGGCGTTGGCGGAGCCTACCGCCAACGCCGCAACAATGAGCCAGTGTCCCAGAGACCGCGCCTTACTTGAAAGCGCCCGCTCCGTCACGCGACTGCGCCTCTACTGAAGGGAGCCGTGTTGATTCTAGATTACGTAGTCGCTTGCCGGAATGGCAATGCGGGTCTTCTGCGTCATGGCCTGGTTGGCGCGCACCGCTGCAACGCACGCCCGAAGCCCGTCCTTCCAGTCGCACATGACGGGCGCTCCCGTTCGGATGCTGGCGAAGAAGTCCTCCATTTCGAGCAGGTAGTCGTCCTTGCCCGAGACGTCGCCTTTGATCTCCTTCTGACCGACCTTGGTCCCTGTGACGCCGAGCTTCTTCGTCGCTTCAGGATCGAGCTTAAGGCCCGTCTGTCCACGTGCCCCGGTCTCTTTGTTCAGCGGGGCCTTCATCCAGGCTTCCGCTTCGGCCGTCGGCTCACGGTAGTACTGCCCGCCCGTCTGCTGCGAAACGATCAGAGTACCATCCTTGCCCATGAACTGCTCGTAGAATCCGTCGTACTGGTTGGTGGTCAGCGATGTGTAGTTGAGTTTCACGCCGCTGGGGTACTCGAAGATCACCTCGACGTTATCGAACACCGTTCGACCGTCCTTCCAGTAGTTGATGCCGCCGATGCCGACGACGGCTGAAGGCGCCTCGCCCAGATACCAGTTGGTGACGTGGATTTGATGGGTCCCAAGCTCGGCCATCAGTCCCTGGGAGAGGTCCTTGTAGAGCCGCCAGTTCCAATGGCGATCGTTCGTGTCCTTGGGAACGGGGCGACGCCAGGAGCCATTCCGGTTCCATTGCGCGCGCACGTGGGTGACCTTGCCGCATACCTTGGCCTTATTGATCATCTCCCAGCCGTGGTTGTAGATGAGGTTGGATCGGCGCTGATGGCCAATCTGAAGCACCTTCTTCGACGCGACAGCGGCGCGGGCCATGCGCTTGGCATCCTCGATGCTGTAGGCCATCATCTTCTCGCAGAAGACATGCTTGCCGGCCTTCAGCGCGTCTATGCTGATGGGCGCATGAACGAAGAGCGGCGTAACCACCAGGACGGCCTCGATATCCTTGCGGTCCAGGACCTGGCGGTAATCCTTGTAGCCCTTCGCGCCCGGGACAAGCGCCAGTGCCCGCTTCAGGTTGGGCTCGTATATGTCGCAGAGGGCGACCACCTGAGCGCCGGGCACACTCAGGACGCGCTTCAGGTCCGTAACGCCCTGCGAACCGACGCCGATGACGGCGCACTTGACCGGTCGTGTATCCCTGGCTGCAGCCGCACGGCGTTCCTGCATCTCGGCAGACGCCTCGTAGCTCAGTCCTAACGCCGCCGCAATCGCCGCGCTTCCTGCGATCACATCACGGCGCGTCGCGCCGAGCCCTGCGACGCTGATCTCAGGTTGCGAACCTTCCGTCCTCATCCCGAACTCCTCCATCTGGGCCCTCAGGCGCAGGCAGAACTGCCACCCGCCCGAGGGGCCGGCATGGTACTGTCACCGTAGTATAGGTGCACCTTACGGCACGTGTCAACCTGCCGGCCGACGGATCGAGCACAAGACGAGAGGACACTCTCATCGTGAACGACGCGCAGAGATTCCGGTACCGACGCCAGGAGACGACCCTACGGCGCATCAACGCTCGCAGATTCGGATGGTTCACGCCTTCCAAGTGAAAACGAGCTTGCCATCGCCCGGTTCCAGGGACATCATGCAGCCTCCATGGCGAACCGCCTGCAGTCCTGGTAGAGTTTCGTCTCCTTAGAGCTGCGCCTCAGAAACGTCTCAACGGCCCGCGTGACTCATGGACCGTGCCGCTTCGTCCCCGTCCGCAGTTCCGGCTGCTGTGAGGTACAACATCGGCCAATAATCGAGAGCGATGCAACACCGGTGCAGACACGGCCAGCACAGTCGCGTACACACGCTCCTTCGGGTGTTGCCGATGCAGGTTCCGATCCGTCTATGGGATCAAATGAGGAAAATCGCCGCCAACGCGAGCCGCAACCATGGTGTCCGGCACGTGCAGGGTCAAGACGCCTTCGGTCGGAGGTCCAGTGAGCCGCCCCGAGATAAGGAGCCGAAAACCGATCGCGTCGAAGCAAGGCCCCGAAGAGCCGAGCGACGAGGAACTTCTTGCGCGGTGCGCTCGTCGCGAACAGCGGGGTCTCGAAGAACTGACACGCCGATACCAGGCGCAGATCTACGGTTTTCTGCTGCGTCTCACGGGCTCGCCGGAGGACGCCGAGGAAGCGACTCTCGAGGTGTTCCTGAAGGCCTGGCTGCATGCGGACAGGTTCCAATATCGGGCGCGCGTATCCACGTGGCTCTTCAGGATAGCCGTGAACATAGCGCGCGATCTGCACAGCCGAAAGAGGGCGCGTCCACAGGAGCCTTGGCCCGAAGACGAAGAATCAGCGGCTGCCATATCAACCGGAAGCGCCGAAGATGATGCTCTGGCGTCCCTGCAGGCTGGCGAGCGGGCCAAGGAGCTGCGCAGCGCGTTGGCCAAGTTGAGCGCAAGTGATCGGGAGTTGATCGTTCTGTACTATTTTAACGATGCTGACTATGACGAGATCCAGGAAGTGACAGGACTCTCTTACACTGTACTTAAGACACGTTTGGCCAGGGCCAGACAGAGACTGCGCCAGCATCTCGAACGGGCGCAGACGGGTGGAAGCCCATGAGATGTCGTGATTTCAACAGAGATTGTGCGGACTGGCTGAAGGGCCGCCTCGCTGAAGCGGACGCCGCTGCCATGGAGCGCCATGCAGCGTCATGCCGGACCTGCGCTGCCGTGGCCAGTGAGGAACGGGCCCTCATTGACGTGGTGCGGAAACAACCCGCGCCGACCCTCAATGCGGACCTGTGGCCGCAGATACAGTATCGTCTCGAACATGGCGATCCCGTTCTTGACCGCCGCCTGTCCACTCGGCGGCCGCTCCTCCGGCTAGGGTGGGGCGTTGTCGGTCTCGTGGCTGCTGTACTGGCTTACGTTTCGATGCGCCCATCCGAAGTGGACATGACGGCCCTGGTGAAGCCCGAGGATGAGATCCGAGTCGTCGAGATGATCGCGGCGACCGAGCCTGTCCGATATGTCGAGGCATCGGATGATGCTCTGGCGCTGGCGTCGGACTTCGAAACGCAGCGAGAGCTTCTGGTCGGCAATGGTGATTGACACATGAAACGCGCGCAGCACAGCGCCCATCGAAGGCTGTGGACCTGGCCGGCGTCTGCCGGGGTTCTGTTGGTCCTGGGTGCCGCGTTCCTGCAAGGCGGGGCCGTCATCGCGCAGCAGCCGGACCCGCATCGCCGCGAGGCTGGCCAGAACCGTCCCCCGAGGCGTCCACCGAACTGGGAAGAGGAGAAGGAAAAGGCCCGCATCCGCATCGGAATGACAAAGGAACAGCAGGCGCAGATTGAGGCCATCTACGCCGAGTCGGAGAAGAAGCGCCAGGAAGCCATGCGGGAACTCGGGCAGAAGCATCAGCAACTGCGGGCGGTCTACGACTCATACGAGATCGACAAAACCCAGGAGCGCGCCTTGCTCAGAGATATCGTCGCCGTTCACTGGCGTCTGCTGCGGATACACTCCGAGGATGAGGCCAAGATACGCCGCATTCTGACCAAGGAACAGCACGAAAAGCTTCGCGCATTGATGAAAGAGGCCATGGACCAGGCGAGGTCTCGGTGGAGAAGGGGGTCCAAACCGCCTGCCTCACCGGGCGGAGGAAAGTCCTGACAGGAGCCATCCGCTATCGGTAACGTCCGCTTCGGGGCCGCCGCATCGCGGGCGGCCCCGTAACTTTGACCGGATCCGATCACTCCTTCGTCTTTTCCCCCAAGCTCTTCCCGCAGACCGGGCAGTACTTCCAATCCCCCTGCACCTCAGGACGCTTGGTACCGTCGAACGGACACACTTTCCAGCCCGGTTTGAACTCGACCGAGCACTTCGGGCACTTCGGGTTCTCGCGAGGACCGACGCGCGTTATCTGCGCCTTGCAGTGAGGACAAACCACAGTGGAGCGCTCTTCGGTGCCCGTCAGCGCACGCCAGACCACACCCTCCCGCAATGGCTCGAGCTGTACCTGCACGTCGCGCAGCGAGCGAATCTCAGGCATGGAGAAACCGAGCATGGAACCGATACCATCCCATGACTTGATGGCTTTTCCGAACCGGAGACGGGTCTTGCCGCCATCCAGCTCCTTGCGCCAGCCGATCCCAGCCGCTTCCGCAATCAAGCTCAGCGCCGTGCGCAGCCGCACGTTCTTGGCGATGATCGTGATGCGCACATCGTTCGGGACATCGTCGTCCACCACATAGTCCTGTTTGACCTGGCCGAGCACCGTCTTCAGCGCTTCGCGCACGGGCTCGTTCTTGATCTCAACGTCCACACGCTGTGATGCATCCTGCGCCATGGTCCTGAGCACCATCGCACCCTTGTACGCCTTAACGGCATCCGGGTCGCTCGCCACCATGACTGAGACGGCGCCGTCCTTGCCGGGACCTGAGCGCACATCGGTCTCGTCCTCGGCCCGAACCTGAGCGACACCCAGTGACGCGAGTGCGGCCAGTGCAGCCAACCCAATGACTTTCCTATTCATCGAACTCCTCCATGATGTGTCGAATCGGAACGACATCCAGCTCGAAGTGATGATCGTCTGACGGCTCACCGCAGATTTCCCCGAGCGGCACGTGCAGGACTGCCGGAACGTACTCGGCATTGCCATCGGTGTCAGCGCCGCGTATGAGTGCGCCGGTGGATACCCCTGTCACGTACCGTGGAACCGTGTAGGTGCGCCATGCTGCGACTCGATCGGCGGTGTCCAACCGCGTCCGCGCTGGGTTTGACGCTGCCACTGTGCTGGACCGTCGTCCGCTGGCTGCCCGCCGGCGGTTGTGTCCGACGCGCATCGCCCCTCCCGAGGCTCGTGTGCTGCGCCCTGGATGCGACACAGGGCGTGCCGCCACGGATTCTGCCCGCCGAGATCGGACCACCCCATTGCTGTGTGCCGCTGAGACCTCGGCCACCGGGTGACCGATCGCTATAGGACGTGCAGGACTCACGGCACGCCGCTCACCGCCTGCGGGCTCGTGGCTGCGAACCACGAGTGCCAAGAGAAAAGCCGCGCCCACCGGGGCGCACACGGCAGCCCATGCCCAGCGAAAGCCGGTTACGCGCCGTGTCCGCGTCCTGGAGGCCAGGACATTGGCCAGCATGCCTTCGGCGATGGGGCCCTCCGGCTGCCATTGCGCTGCTGCCCTTAGGAGGGCTTCCGTGGTAGCGATGGCACACTCATCCGAACGCCTGGTGTCGCCTACGTGCTGCATTGTTCAGCCTCCTGCTGCCCTGTCGCCTGCGCAGCGCCGTTACGGACCTGCATTGCCGCAAGGGCCTTGTGCAGTCGTTTCAACCCCGCGCGAGCCCTGCTGCGCACTGTGGCCTCCGGTGCGCCGCTCAGCCGGGCAATCTCCGCCATCGTGAACCCCTCAAAGTAGTGGAGCCAGATGGGACTTCGTTCGCGTTCCGGGAGGTCAGCGACGGCCTGCCTGATGGCGCGCTGCTCATCCCTACTCAGAGCAAGCGCCTCAGCGTCATCCCCCGCGTCGTGGCGCGCCGACATCACACTGAGCGGCATGACCCGCCGGCGCCACGCCGACTTTCGGCAGTCATGCGCCACGTTCGCGGCAATGCGCGTCAGCCACGCGGCGAACGGAGCGTCTGCCCGGTACCGCTTCAATGCCTGCCAGGCTCGGACTACGGCTTCCTGAGCGATATCGTCTGCGTCCGCGCCGTCGGCAACGGAGGCTGCCACTCGCCAGATTCGTGCGCGGTGGCGCTCGCATAGCTCGCCGAAGCTTTCGGAGTCGCCTCTGACAGCGGCCGCAATAAGCTCCGCATCCGATGGCTGATGCGCATCTGAGGGTCCCATCACCCTATAGACGAGTCATCGTCGTGAATCCGTGACGGGTATCTGGGGGAGAGTGTGCGCCCTATGGGAGGCAGTACGATTCCCTCCCTCAGACTGCCGAGGGCGAAGTTACCGTGGTGAGCGCGAGACGAGATCAGTTAGGGGTACTGACTTCCCAGATGATCTCCCGGATGCCGGGCTTCTGTCTGAGGATCTTTCGGATAATATCCGACTCGCGTTCGAGATCAACCTCAGGATGGGTCCTGAGGCGCCCCAGCATGCCTCGCATGTACACCACGCCGTGGATGACGCGAACATCTAGGCGGCTTGCATCAATGCTGCGCCTGTTGAGCTCGCGCTGGACCATCCTGGTCTGTTCGGCATCACCTGCACCCAAGGCCGTTGCCTCCCATTCTTGGAAGCGCGGCACGGCTCCGCGTCGCAGCCAGCCGTGCCGCACTGCAACCGGGTCATGGAACCAAACACCTGACGATTGGACGAGACGAGCAATATGCTTGAGAGACCTCGCGGCTTCTCACTTTCGTAGACGCATCACGCAGAGGAAAGTTCCACAGTCGGGCAGATATCCTGTGCGCCGACGCCTGGGAGCATTCACGGGTCCCTCCGAACCGGCGCGGCCTCCTGTGCGTTCAGGTACATTGAGTGCGTTCCATGCAAATACAGGAGTACCGTGATGCATCTAGCTAGAATCCTGCCGCTCCTCGCTGCGTCTTTGCTGCCTCCTTGTGCCGCAACAGCCGGCGTTCCCAATCTCGAGACGCTCTTCCGAGCGGAGATCGAGCTCGCCGCGCCAAAGCTGCGACTGGCCCCGAACCGGTTGGACCCCAAAGTGGCTCTCGCGCTCGCAGCTTCCGGCGTTACATGGAACCCGAGCGTCAACGGGCACGGGCTTCTCAGGCAGGAGCGCAAGCGCTGGGTGTACTCAGGCTGGGCCGGGCGGTGGCAAGGGCTTCAGGCAGCAAGCGCATCATCGGATGCCCGGACGGAGTTCGCATTCGCCCTGTCGCTCGTGCTCGATCCTGCGCCGGACCGGGATAAGTGGATGCACGCGATGCGGCTCGTCTCCCGCTACGGCGACGGCTTGGATGCGGCTCTGATCGGGATAATCGGTGCGCCGGACAACGTTCCGCTCCTGCCGCAACTCCAATATGCTGCCGCAGATGCGCTGGTCTGGAGATGCGACACTCGGCACACTCAGTTCTGGCTCAGTCTGACAGATTCGAGTGACAGCTATCTCAGAAGCAGGGCCACCGCGGCGATCGGCCTCATGAGCTATACGACCGATGGGTCCTTGGCTGACTCGCGCCCTGCTGCCGGCGTGCCGTTTGAGGGCTTGCTGGTCCCGTTGCGCCCATGGCCGATCAGTGCGGCCCAGCGGCTGATGTTTGAGGACATTCTGATCCGCGCATCCACTCACGGATCCTATCGCGTGCGCGCCGCAGCGGCCCTTGCGCTCGGTTTGATGGGCGGCGAGGAGGCCCGCAAGCGGCTGATCAAACTGGCGAAGGATTCAGCGTACATCGTGACTTCACCCCGCTCGGGCGGTGTGCGCACCGTCGTGTTTCCGGTCAGAGAGGTCGCAGCGGCAGCCCTGAAGCGCTACGGCGTGATGATTCGACCGTCGGGCGGCACCTTCAGCGACCGCGAGTTCAGAACCGCGACACGTGGGTGCCGTGATGTCACCAGGGACACCAGGGGGATCAAGAAGGAGCTGCGCAGCGACGTCCGTTTCTATGATGGCCGCTGGTAGGATCAGGAGCTCATGATCACGCGCACGCGCTCCAGGTCCTCCGGCGTATCCACCGAGAGGGGCGCCTTGTCCACTTCGACCATCCTGATGCGGTACCCATTCTCGAGGACGCGCAACTGCTCGAGCATCTCGGTCTTCTCGAGCCTCGTCGGCGACATGGCCGAATAGGCGATCAGGAACGCCGTGCGATATGCGTAGAGCCCTATATGCTGCATGACTGGGGCGTCTCCGCTGCCCGAGCGATCATGCGGCACTCTTGCCCTTGAGAAATACAGGGCATCACCGTTCGCTGCGCACACGACCTTCACCGTGGCGGGGTTGTCCAACTGGTCGGCTGGGCACCGCACCATCAGTGACGTCATCTGAAGGTCAGGCTCGGCGATCAGCGGCTCGGCAACTGCATCTATGTGCGTCGGGTCAATGAGAGGTTCGTCTCCCTGAATGTTGACCACAATGTCGGCATCGGTTGCCCGACATGCCTCGGCCAGGCGGTCCGTTCCCGTCCTATGCCGATCGGATGTCATGATCGCTTTGCCCCCGAATGCGTTGACAACCCGCTCGATCTCTCTGTCCGGGGTGGCAACATAGACATCCGAGATATGGCGTGCCCTTAGCGCCTTCTCCCACACATGCTGTATCATCGGCTTGCCGACGATATCGAGCAGGGGCTTCCCTGGAAGCCGCGTCGCCGCCATACGCGCGGGAATGATCCCAACAATGCGCAATCGTCCGCTCATTTCTTGCCCCTCCGTTTGCCATCCTCGATGATCCCAAGACAAGCATCAACCACCATCTGCGCTGTGATGCCGCTCATGCAGTCAAACCGACCGTTGCAGGTTGGCCGGCGATAGCACGGGCTGCACGGCAGTCCCAGATACAGCGGACGATGGCCTGCTCCGAATGGCCCGCTGTGCCACGGCAACGTCGGCCCCATCGGGCATACCGCCAGCGTTCCGACCAGGGTCGCCACATGGGTTGCGCCGGAGTCGCAACCTACGAACACGTCGCTCAGGTACGCTGCCGCGGCAAGATCCTTCAGACCGGTGCGCCCGGCCAGGACGAGCGGATTGCCCCCGGACTCCCGGGCCACCTTGCGAGCATCTTCCTGGTCAGACGGTCCGCCCAGCAACACGACACCGCACCCGGCAGCTTGGAGAGCCTTCACAGCGTCGCTCCAATGGCCAAGCGGCCACTTCTTATTAGGGGCGCTGGCGCCGATGTGCATGGATACCAGCGGTCTGCGAACGCCGGCCAGGGCCTCTCCCATGCGCCCCAGCATCGGGTTCTCTGGCCCCAGATAAGCCGGGGGTTCCGTTGGCAGTTCGGTCGCTCCGAGGAGCCGAGCGAAACCGAAGATGCACTCGGCCACGTTGATCTCTGTTGGTCCCGGAACAATCGGGTTGCCGGTGAGCCACCCGCTCATCTCGCGCCCGGACGCCCAGGTGTAACGGCGTCGGGCGCCCGACGCTCGCGCGATCACGCCACTGGTGAACAGCCCCTGCATATCGAGAAGCGTGTCGGGTCGGAACCGCCGTACTTGCCCGATCGCCTGCAGAACGCCCTTGAGGCTTCGCGGAGCCAGGATCACGGCATCAACATCTGGATTTCCTTCCAACAGCTCCGCCCACGCCGGCCTGATCACCCATGCGAGTGCACACTGCGGATAGAGCCGTCGGATCGCCCGGACCGTCTGTATGCTTTTCGCCACATCACCCAGCGCGCTCATCTTGATGACCGCAATGCGCTCAGGCGTCACCCAGGAGGGCAACGATCCAGGTGAGGGTGAGGGTCCCGCCAAGCTGCGCGTCATACGAACCCGCCACCGGGTGATGACCGCCACCGATTGTGGAACCATAGCCACTGCTCGGGATGGCGGCGCACCGCACCCTCGATCATTTCGTTCAGCATCGCAGTGATCCGGAGGACCTCCTTCGACCGTTCAGCCGTCCGGTCGGCCTCAACCACCCCCTCGACAGCCAGCTCAAAATGGCCGTTCGGCATCCGACTGCACAACGCGACCACAATGGGTGCGCCCGTATGGATCGCCAGACGCGCCGGACCATCCACGGTTCCGGTCGGCTTGCCGAAGAAAGGCACGATGAGGTCGTCGGCGTTCTGATCGGCTAGTATGGCCACACAACCACCTTTGCGGAGCGTCGCCAGCATCGGCCTCCCTGCCAGGTCGCGACGAATCGCTTCCATGCCGTTGCGCTTGCGCAGCCGAGTCATCAGCTCGTTCGTCCGTCTGTCGCGGGCGGCACGCGCCACGACCATCACCTCGTGGCCATGGAGCGCAACCCAGCGCGCCGCCATCTCGAAGTTGCCGTAGTGCGCGCTAACGAATATGACCCCTGATCCACTCTCCAGCGCTGTCGTTATCGTGCGGGCGGCATCCGGATGAATGGTAACCAGTTCGGCGACAGCCTGATTCGGCATCGTGGCGACCTTCATCGTCTCCAGAACGAACATGCCGAAGTGGCGGAAGCACTCCCTGATGATACGCTCGCGCTCGGGTCTTGACAGTGCATCCCCGTAGGCATATTCCAGGTTCGCTGCCGCAATGGTGCGACGCCGTCTCGATAACCCGCACAGCACATCGCCGAGGCGGCGTCCCAGAGCCTGGACGTGGCGCAACGGAATGAGCGGCATCACTGCGAGCATCCCACGCAGCAGCCAGTACCCAACTGCCCTGCCGGCATTCTTCAGCGCGTTCATCGGCATGCCCCATAGGGCATCTGGGTTCGCGGCATGGTGTGCCGAAGCTCCCGCGTATCGCCGCTGCCTCCTTGCGTCACGCCTCGTGCCCGGCAGATCATGGCGACGATCTGGTCCATCGCTTCCACCTCAAAGACGGCCTGCAGCACAAAGATCGGCACGGCCGGCTCGATCGGTGGGAGCTTGACAGCATCCTTCGCCGTGATGAGCACCAGCTCGGCGCCCATCCGCTCGGCATCGCGAACCGAACCGATCAGCTCGCCCGGCTGCGGCACATGATGGTCAGGGTATCGCGTTCGATGCACGAGCCTCGCGCCGAGGGATGCAGCCATGTCCTCGAAGGCTCCAGGATTGCCCAGACCGCAAAGTGTGGCCACGGGCTTTCCCCGCAGCTCCAACGTGTCGAGGCGGGTCCGGCCCGAGATGGAAACGACCTCCGTCGCACGGTACGCTCCTCTCACGACATGTCCATGACCGGCGCACCGCCGCAAACGCTCGAGCCGGCCTTCCGGCATGGATGTGCCGCTGCAGGAACCGCTCAGGACCACCCAATCCGATCGGCGCAGGTGCCCCGGCGGTTCGCGCAATATCCCTGCAGGCAGCGTCAGCCCATTGCCGAACGGCCTTTTCGCATCCAGCAGAGTTATCTCTACGTCGCGGTGGAGTTGGTAGAACTGCATGCCGTCATCAAGTATCGCCACATCCGGGTCGAAACGGTCCAGGGCCAGTTGGCCCGACTTCCTGCGATCACGGCCGACAACGACCGGCGTACCGGGAAGCGATCGAGCCAGCAGGTATGCCTCGTCCCCCGCCTGGGCAGCGTCGAGCAGCACACCCTGGTGGTCCGACACAATCGCACTCGAGCTCTCGTTGGCCCCGCGATAGCCTCGGCTCAGCACACAGCATCGCATGCCTGCGGCGGTCAGGGCGCGTGTGAGCGAGAGCACCAGGCCGGTCTTGCCCGTGCCGCCCGATGACAGATTGCCGACGCTGACGACAATGCATCCCAGGCGATAGCGACGACGCAGGCCCAGACGGTACGGCAGCAAATAGGCCTTGAGTCCGACCGTATAGATCAACGCGAGCGGCATCAACATGGCGGTCAGGATGCGCCAATGGAGCCCTGTCGGCTCGCCTCTCAACGCCCGGATCATACCATCATGCATTCGCCGATCCCGGACACGCGCCGACGCCGAGGCCCGAATGATCGGGGAGAAGCGCCGAGAGCGCAGCCGCGTAGCGCCCCGACGCCCCCCGGTTCGCCTCGATCAGCTCCACCGCCTTACGTGACACCTGCGTACGAGAGTCCCTATCCGTCAGAGCCCGCAGGACCTCCTGTCCCAGTTCGTCGGCAGTCGCGATACGCTTGCCCACGCCGGCGCTCAGGGCCATTTCCGCAGAATCCCGAAAGTTGCTCATGTACGGTCCAAACAGGACGCCCTTGCCCTGCGCCAAGGGCTGGAGCAGGTTCTGGCCGCCGCCAGGAGGAACCATGCTGTTCCCGATGAAAGCGACGTCGCCAACAGCATACACCTTGCCCAACTCACCGAACGTGTCCAGGATGATCGAGTCTGTCAGCTCCGCGCGGCACTCGGGGCGGGAGCGCCTGATCGGCTTCAGACCGACCTGCCGCATCCCTGCCTCAACTTCGTCGGCTCGGGCGACATGGCGTGGTGCATGGATCAGCACCGCATCGGGCAGGGATGTCCGCACCATTCGATGCGCCTCCCACACCATGCGTTCCTCGGCCGGCATGCGCGTGCTGCCGGCGACCCACACCGGGACCTCTTCGCGCAGACCAAGGTCAACGCGCAGCGCCGCCTGATCCGCCGCCGACAGCGGATGCTCCGCCTCATCGAACTTCACATTTCCCAGAGTGCGCACCGCGTCCGGCGCCGCGCCGAGAACGATGAATCGTCCGGCATCTTCGGCTGACTGGGCCAGCACCGCGTCGTACTGCGAAAGCGCCCAACGCATGAGCCGGCGAACCCGTCGGTACCGCGGATAGCTTCGATCGGATATCCGGGCGTTCACCAGGGCGCAACGGGCGCCGTGCGTCCGCAATGCATGCAGAAGATTGGGCCATATCTCCGTCTCGATGCCGATGAACAGGTCCGCGCCGATCAGCCGCACGGCTTTGCGCATCAGCCATGGCAGATCGAACGGGAGGTAGGCGACTGAGGAGACCAGTTGGCCCGCCAGTGTCTCGGCAACCTCTCTGCCGCCCGGGGTGATGACCGTCATCACCACATCCAGGTCGTCCCGCTCGGCCTTCAGCGCCTTGATAATCGGTTTCGCCGCCGCAACCTCGCCCACAGACGCCGCATGCACCCATGCGCGCCGCACTCGAGTGCCAACCTCGGGATGGCCAGTCTCGGGAGGGCGATGCTCCCGCCGACCCGAGCCGATGGCGTTCGGGAGCCGCCCCCATCGTTCCCCCCACCCGTCCCGCGACTTCCCGCGGACCACCCGCCAGAGGAGATACGCCATCAGGACAGGAGAGGCGACTGCGAGTCCCAGGTTGTACGCCAGGAGCTCCAGGCGCCCCGTTCCCGAGCCCCTCGTATTCACGGGCCGCATGCCTTCACTCACGTCGGGAACTCGCTGGGATACGCGTACCCGAGCAGCTCTTCGGCGCGTCGCTCCACTCTGTTCAGCTCCAGCTCCAACACCTGCGCAATCTCGGCCTTCTTCGGGTCATCGGCGTCGGGAGCGACAGTGATCGGCTGCCCCACGATCCAGGCAGCCCGCGCGAACGGGGCGGGCACCATGTACCGGTCCCACGAGTTCACCAACAAGCGCGGCCTTGCGCTGACCCCGACGGGCACGATGGGACAGCCTGACTTCTGGGCCAGCAGCAACGCGCCCAACTGCACCTTGTGCGTCGGTCCTCGCGGTCCGTCGGGCGTGAACGCCACAGCGCCTCCCTCACGCAGTCTTCGAGCGAGCTCAAGTGCCGCCCTGATCCCGCCACGACTGGTCGAGCCTCGCACCGTTCGGAACCCGAAGCGCTCGAATATGCGGTTCTGCATTTCCCCGTCGCGCGAAAGGGAGATCATCACCCAGTAACCGCGGTTTCGAAACACGTTCGCCGGTATCAGCGTCCGTCCGTGCCATGTGACCATAATGACCCCGGTACCGGACGCGAGCCGCTCCTCCAATCGGTCCTGGCCTTCGTACCTGATGCGCACCGTCATTCCGATCAATCGCGCCAGTGGCCACACGATCCCCGCAAGCGCCCGCGCCCGCATTGGCACCGACCTGCACTCAGCGGGAGGGACGGCGTCCGCGCCGTCCGTCGAGCCTGCCATGGATCAGCCCGCCAGCTCCGTCCTGAACTGCTTGCTGTAGAGCTCCGCGTACAGACCGTCACGCGCCAGCAGTTCGGCGTGCGGGCCGCTTTCGACGATGCGCCCCTGGTCCAGGACGAGGATTCGATCAGCGCCGACCACCGTCGAGAGTCTGTGCGCAATGACGATCGTTGTCCGACCGCGCATCAGTTCGTCCAGCGCTTCCTGAACGAGAGCCTCCGATGACGCATCCAGCGATGATGTGGCCTCGTCGAGGATCAGCAGCTTGGGGTCCGTCAGTATGGCGCGCGCGATGGCTATCCGCTGTCGCTCGCCTCCGGAAAGGCGCACGCCTCGCTCGCCGATCACTGCGTCGAACCCTCCGGGCATGGAGTCGATGAAGAACGCATTGGCTGCATACGCCGCGCGGCGAATGTCCTCATCGGAAGCATCGCGCTTGCCGTACGCTATGTTGTCGCGGAGAGTGCCGGCGAACAACCAGGTCTCCTGAGGAACGATGCCGATCTGCCGCCGAAGCGTCTCCAGCTTGACATCCCGCACGTCAATCCCATCAATCTTGATGGACCCGCCGACCACGTCATAGAAGCGCGGGATCAGGTCCACGAGCGTGCTCTTTCCGGCCCCACTGTGTCCCACGAGGGCAACGACTTCGCCAGGCCGGACCTCGATGTTGATGTCCTGGAGGACCATCGGGCCGTCGCCATAGCGGAAGCTGACGTTCCGCAGCTCGACATGCCCGCGCAAAGGCGGCATCTCGATAGCATCGGGCTTCTCCTGAACTTCGCTTTCCTGATCCAGAACTTCCGTGAAGATGCGCTGGGCTGCCGCGAGGGCCTGCTGGCGCATGTTGTTGATGCCGCCAAGATCGCCAACGGCGCGCGCCAGAGTCTGAAGCGCAACAACGAACATGGCCAGGCCGCCGATGGTCATTTTGCTGATCGGTTCAAGGCCCTGGCTCTCCAGCCGTGTGTTCCGCACAACCTCGTTGCCCGCCAGGAAGATGACCAGCGCTATCCCGAAAGCGCCGAGGAACTCAATGACGGGCCGCAGCCTCGCGCTCTGCTTCACGCCGCTGATGACTGCGTTGAAGGCGCGCTCGTTCTCCTGGCTGAAGCGCTCGATCTCGTGGCTCTCAGTCGCAAACGACTTGATGATCCGAACCCCTGCCAGGGTCTCCTCGGCGATTGTCGAGATGTCGGCCAGGCTGATCTGCACCAGGTCCGTTATCTTTCGGATCTTCTTGCCGATGCGCGAGATGGCAAGACCCATCAGCGGGACCACGATGACTGCGGCCAGGGTGAGCCGCCAACTCGTATAGAAGAGAAGCGCCAGACACCCGATGATGTGCAGAGGGGCCGCCACAACGTCACGAATGGTCATGGTCGCGTTCTGGATGACCGGCAGGTCGTTGGTCAGCGTGGACATGATGGCGCCCGTGCGGCGCCGGTTGAAGAACGACAGGGAGAGACTGTGCAGATGTGCGAATATCTCTTCTCTCAACCGGGCGGTGATACGCTGAGCCACGAGCGAGAGATAGAACGTCTGTCCGTACGCCAGCAACCCGTTGATGACGAAGACACCGACGACAACCAGGCATACGAAGTTAAGTCGGCCGATCTCCTCACCGGCCATGGCATCAATGACCAGCTTGATGCCGACTTTCAGCACCGCGCCAACGGCGGCGACTCCGGCCGAGCATAAGAGCCCGAGCGTGATCGTCCGCCGGTGCGGCCGCAGGTACGCCAGCAGCCGTCGCTGCGTTTCCCGCTCCTGCCTTTTCGCGTCGCTATCGAAGGCCGAGGCCGTGGCACGCTTCACGCCGACCCGTCCATTCGATGTTCACGATGATGCATACCATGCACCATATGGCTCCTATCTCCCTCCGGCAAGGTCCAGCACCATTCGGGCGGTACGCCGGCACGCGCCCGGGGCTCCAAGCGAGTCGCGAACCTCGCGGAGCGCGCTTCTGACGTTCGCCGCCATCTCCGGCTCGCGCAGGTAGCACAACAGGGCATCCGACATAGCCTCCGGAGTTGCGTCATCCGCGATCAGCTCCGGAACGATCCGCCGTCCCGCGATGATGTTCGGGAGGCCCACGTGCTCGATGCGTCCGATCCGACGCAACGCATACTCTATACGCATGAAACCCGATCCTCTGTAGATTATGACCATCGGAGTTCCAAGTATGGCCGCTTCGAGTGTCGCGGTGCCCGAACATACGATGGCGGCATCCGAATGAGCCAGCGCGTCGTGGGTCCATCCTCGCACCGCCACGGCCTTGCCCGCGCTCGGCCCAGCAGCGAGCTGGATCAACGGCTCCGGGACGCCATCTGTAACGGCGCGGGGCCGATCTCCAGGTTCGCCGGCCAGCGCGATCACGAACTGCAGTCCCGGCACACCCTTGCGCGCCAACAGCGCCGCGTCGGCCATAGCAGCGGAGTTGTGCGTGAGCTCCCCCACGCGGCTTCCGGGAAGCAGAGCCGCAATGGGCTTGTCGGACACGAGGCCGAGATTGGCCATGAATGACTCACGGTCGAGCCGAGGCCGCGCGATGTCCAGCAATGGGTGGCCTACGAACTCGGCATTCGCCCCGACGGCGTTCAGACGCTCAGCCGACCATGGGAACTGCGTCGCGATCCGATCGGTCACCGCCGCAAGTCCAACGGGCGGGCGTCCCGACCGACGCCACGAGCCCGGGGGCAGGAAGTAGAGTACCTTCAGTCCCCTCGCCTTGCTCCATCTGCTGACGGGCACATTGAAGGCCCCGAAGTCAATGGGCACAACTACCGAGGGCCGTCTCGCCTTGAGTGCACGCAGGAGGCGCGGCAGAACGCGAAACCGAAGCTTCGGAGCAACTCTCAGCGACTCGACAATACCGATGGCCGCCCAGCCGTGGATATCCTCGATGATCTCCACATCGGCGGCACGCATTCGATGCCCGCCGAGGCCCCACATGGCAACAGCAGGTTCGGCACGACGCAGCTCCGTTGCCAGCCTCGCTCCGAATGCATCGCCAGACGCCTCGCCGGCGATTATGGCAACACTGACGCCGCCCGCGTTCAACTTCTTGTGCGGCCTGTCACTCGCGTCGGCGCTCGTTGCCGCGTCCGGCATAACCGCTTCTGGTTCCGCGCATGAACGTCAGCAGGTACTCGAGCTCCTCGCTCATCTCCAGCTCGTCTTCGATCCGCGCGATGGCCTGCGACAGGTTCAGGTCGGACCGGTAGAGCAGCTTGTAGGCTTGCCGCAGAATGGTTCTGGAAGCCGGAGGAACTCCCGACCGTCGCAGCCCGATCTTGTTCAGGTCTATCACCCGTGCCGGAACCCCGTCGGACAGCATGAACGGAGGCACATCCTGGTTGACCTTGCTCAGGCCGCCGAGCATGGCCAGCTTGCCGATCCGACAGAACTGGTGAATGCCCACCATTCCGCCAAAGACCGTGCTGTCCTCAACCGTCACGTGCCCCGACATTCCTACGTAGCTGGCGATCGTGTTGCCGTCGCCTATCTCGCAGTTGTGGCCGACATGAGAGTAAGCCATGAACATGTTGTCGTTGCCGATGCGCGTGGCGATGCCCTCACCGACTGCCCGATGCAGCGTGACACACTCGCGGATGATATTGTTGTCGCCAACCACCAGGAAGCTCTTCTCACCACGGTACTTGTGGTCCTGCGGCTCGCCTCCCAGCACGGCTCCGGGCCAGATGGAGCACTTACGGCCGATCCGCGTGCCCGGCATCACGCAGACGTTGGCCTCGAGCGTCGTTCCTTCGCCGACATGCACGTCGTCGCCGATGAAGCAGTACGGACCAACAGTCACGGTGTCAGCGAGGTACGCTCCCGGATCCACAATCGCTGTCGGGTGTATCTGGCGGGCCATTCCGTCAGTCCCCCTCCGAGCTTTCACACGCATTCACTTCGGCCTGTGGTCGCGGGTCAATGAGCATGAAGTGCATCTCAGCTTCAGCGACAAGCTCACCGTCAACCTCGCCCCGCAACGTTACCTTACCCACTCGGTTGCGGAAGTAGATGACATTCACTTCGGTCTTCAGCGTGTCGCCGGGTACCACGGGCCTCCGGAACCTCACGTTGTCAATCCGTGCGATCACCGGGATCGTGTTGCGGAGGCCCGGGACCGACAGCATGAGGACACCACCGACCTGAGCCATGGCCTCGATGATCAGCACTCCCGGCATGATCGCCTGCGACGGGAAGTGACCGTTGAAGAAGTCCTCGTTTATGGTAACGTTCTTGACGCCCACCGCCCGTTTGCCGGGCTCCATCTCCAGAATCCGGTCCACCAGCAGCATCGGATACCGATGCGGCAGACACGCTCTGATCTGCTCCACGTCTAGCATACTAGCCTCCTCACCCGGGCCGGTTGCCCGCAGACGCCGCTGCGAGCCGCCCAACCAGCCGCGCGTTGACCGCGTGGCCGGGCCGTACTGCAGTCACATGCGCTCGAAGGCGCACACCCAGAACCGCCAGGTCACCCAGCAGGTCCAGCATCTTATGCATCAGGCATTCCTGAGGCACTCTCAGCGCATCCGAGAAGCGATCCTCGAACACGATGAGCGCGTTGCCCAGGTCGCCTCCTCGCGCCAGTCCTGCGTCCAACAAGGCCTGGACCTCATGATGCATGGCAAACGTTCTCGCCGGGGCCAGATCACGCTCAAAGACACCTCGACCGATCTTGCGCGTCGCTGCCTGCACTCCGAGCAGCGGATGATCGTAGTCGGTCACACAGGTCAGGCGCAAGCATGTATCCGGCACAGCGACGGCGCAGGAGTTTCCGCTCGTCACGGCCACCGGTTCTTCCAGCCAAATCTCCTCCGCGCGCCTGTTCTGGCTCACCACCCCGGCACCTCTCAGAAGCCTGGCCCAGTCCCTCGCGCTGCCGTCCAGAATCGGGATCTCAGGCCCGTCCACCTGAACCGTCGCATTGTCAATGCCCATGCCCAGCAGAGCGGCCAGCAGATGCTCAACGGTCATCACCGTCCATCCGTCTGCGCCCAGAGCGGTGCATCGGCACCCGTCAACCAGCCGATCAGGCGACAACGCAAAGGCGGATCGGCCATCCGTAAAGCTGATGCCGGTCCCGGCCGCTGCCGGCTCGATGCAAACCCCACAGTGCGCTCCGGTGTGTATGCCCACGCCCGATGCCTCAATCGGTCTCCGGAGTGTCCGTTCCTGCCGACCTGCCATTGGCACGGTCATCGTCCTCGATGATCCATATCTGTCGGGAGGGTCATCGTCC
>DYKI01000295.1 GCA_020722705.1 Chthonomonas calidirosea
CTAGCCAGCACCGTAAGCGCGAGTGGCGCACGGGCAAGCATCGAAGGTATCGGCGGCATGTCCGCCGCTCGGTTCATGTTCTGGCTGTCACGCATCTATGGGCTCAACCTGCGTAGCGTGCAGTGGGCCCCGCGTGGGCAGTACGTCCCGGCGGGCAGTAAGCTCTGGACGCTGCTTGAGCGCCTTGAGCAAGACCCCAGGGCGTGGCGAATGCTCGTGGCGGAGGTGGAAGGGCCCGGTTCGGGGTTCCTGAAGGCATGGGTACAGTACACGGGCCGCCAGATCGTGGCTTACCTCCTTGCGTCTCCGGACGAACTTGAGTTCCTTACCCACGCCGTTCCGCACATCAGCAAATGACCCGTCGGAGGTGGATCGGTGACAACATCCAGGAGTGCCGAGACGTTGGCTGGCGTTCAGCGCGTCATTGACGCTCTGCGCGCCGTCGCTCACGGCACGGGGAGCGTTGCCTCTGTTCGAAGGGCGGTTGCGGATGCCGATCCGTCTGACCGGAGGCGTCTGCCGAAAGCGTGGCAGCCCATCGCCGAGTGCAGTCGGCTGTATCTCCTATCGATGTGCGAGGCAGAGCTCGAGGACGGCCCTATCACGGACGAGCAATCGGCGATTGCCGCCGGACTGGCTGAGGACCTGACAAGGATAGTGATCGAGCAGAGCTCTCCATGGACTAGCGGTGCAGTCTACGGTCCCGATGACGAGGCCGTTACACCTTCTTTCGCTCCGGAGGAAGGTGTCCGAGCCGTTACTTCCGTGCTGCGCATCGCGCGTGCCGTCACGCGCCGCGGCATGCACGTGCTCAGCGACGAGATGCAGGAGATAGCCGGTGTTTACGCCGCGCTCACTCCGTCTTGCTTGGCTCACGTTCTCCTGATCCAAGTGTGTGAGTTCATGTTGCCTCAGGACCCGTTCTTCGGCGCACACGCCAAGGAGCGTGTGCTCGGCGAAGCCGATCGCGTCATGGCATCGGGCGCTGCATACCCCATAGACAAAGCGTGGCATTCGAGCTTCGCGCGCGCCGTCGCTCGCCTTGCAGGTGACGAGACCGTCGGCGTCAGGGTGTTCAGCGACTCAGGCGTGGTTGTGCTGCTTGCAGAGTCACAGCCTTGGCCCGAATAGGTGGATTGGCAGGCCGCGTGACCCTGGAGGCGGCCAACGGGCAAGCTCGTCATCCTCGTGGAGGAATGTCGGGTCGCACGGAGCAGGCGTCCGATCACGACAACCAGAACCGGTCGCACGGCTGGCTGGCCCAGACGACGAGCACGTACTGGGTGCGTAGCTACCCGGGCGGCCCGTTCGTCCTGACGCGGAATCTGTCGCAGAACACATATTCGTATAATGCAGGAGGAATCCGCACCGCGAACGTCGTATCTATGTTCAATCAGCCCACCAGGGGGGAGCAGTATGCCTATGACGCCCTCAATCGGCTGACTTCCGTGGACTATGGCGATGGGGTGACGCAGGGCTATACGTTCGACAACA
>DYKI01000124.1 GCA_020722705.1 Chthonomonas calidirosea
GAGGCTCCGTGGGAGGTCGAGGCTTCGTGGGAGGTCGAGGCTTCGTGGGAGGGCGAGGCTCCTGCCGAGCCGTATCGGGTACAGGCCCGGTCGGGAGGTCGAGGCCCATGCCGAGCCGATACCGCGGACATGACGTTCCCGGTGCGCGAGACATCCCCTCCCGGTTGCCCCAGCCCGCCGCAGGGGGCCGGGGTAACCGCCGAGTGTCAGGGGCAACCCTGTTGGCGAAGCGTGTTCCTCGCGTCGTGATACGCCGATGCCGGAACGGGCTGCTGCGGGCAACTGCGTCTACAATGGAGGGGCGCAGGTGCTGGACGGCACCATTGCCGGACGCTCGGCACCTACCGCCGAGCCATCAAGGAGGACTGAGGTCATGGACGTGCGATCAGCGCTCAAGGGCCAGTACCATGCCGCGCTCGCGATGCTCAGGCGAGTCGTGGAGCGCTGTCCTGAGCCGATCTGGCTGTCGGGCGAGCATCCCCGGCTGGTGTGGCGGATAGCGTACCATGCGCTTTTCTGCACCCATCTGTACCTGCAGACGGATTCGGAATCGTTCGTGCCCTGGTCGGAGCATCGGACCGACAGCAACAACATCGAGGAGCTTCCATGGCCGCCGCATGATATGCCCGCCAAGTGCGAACCGTACACGCGCGAGCAGGTGCTCACCTACCTTGCCGAACTGACGGCGATGATCGGACCGGGCGTGGACGCGCTCGACCTGGATGCCGCGACCTGCGGGTTCCACTGGTACGACATGCCGAAGCTCGACCACCAGATGATGAGCATCCGCCACCTGCAGCAGCATGCCGGTCAGTTGTCCGAACTGCTCTACGCGGCGGGGGTGGAACTCGATTGGATCGGTAGGGCGAGCCCCGCCTGAACACGGACCGGAGCGATCGGTTAGTATGTCCTGAGGCGGACCCTCCATATGCGCTGCGCGCCGCCCCAGCCGCCAAGGAAACCGTATCGGCTGACGGTGGCATCGGGGTTCGGGTCTCTGCCATACATGAACGGCTTGCCGTTGTACAACACCCACAGGTGCCCGTTGCGGCGACTGAGCTGCACGGTGTGTCGGCCTGCCGATATGCCGCTCTCCTCGGCGCCGATCTCCGCCCCGAACGCCCGAATCGCCGAGCGGGCGTTGCCGAAGCCGCCAAGGAAGGCGACATAGTCATTGACGTTGCTCGGTGTCGCCGTGTCGGTCCGCCATGCGCCGATATGGAGGTCGTTGGCCGCATCGAACTCGGCCCAGAGATCGAAGTCGCGGACGTTCGGGCCGTTGAGGAGAAGCTGGTTGGCGTCCTCGGGCCCGTCCGTATACAGCATCGCGCCGCCCAACGACGCCCATCCCTTACCGGCCTTCCAATCTCCGGCACCGTTCGCGAAATCATGCTCGACCACACCGGGTCCTGCTTGCAGCTCCTGCGGCGCACCGGGAGGCAGTTCGGTCTTGCCGTGGCGCTCGAGCATCCGGGCATAGAAGAGCGCGTATGGCTCGTAGATGGAGAGCGGCTTGCCGTCGGTGGTCCACAGGCTGATGGATGCGCCAACCTCGCGCCCGCCTCCCTGCCAGAACCACAGGCTGTCGCCCCGGTTGGGGATCATGATCTCGACGACAGCAGCGCCATCGCCTGAGCGGCCGACCTTCCAGACCATGCCTGCGCACTTGTTGGCGCTCGCCGGGCGAACGGCCGCCGGTTCCGAACCCTCCGAGCGCCGTATCTCAAAAGCGTAGGTGCTGTTGGTGGTGTAGTAACCCTGCCCTTCGCCGTCGAGCCCGACCCATACGCGCTGCCATTCGCCCGTCAGCTTGAAGCACGCATAGTAGGCCGCCTCATCGTGGCTCTGGCGGAACTCAGCCACGACGCCATGATCGGCAACGCGTCCGGCGAGCGGAACGTTGGCCCACTCGGCATCCGAGCCGTCGGTCGTTGCTGTGACAGGCCAGATGAACGGAGCCCAGGGATACAGCGGGTATGGATCAACGCCGTCGGCCAAGCCGTCACCATCGGAGTCCGCCTTACGTGGGTTCGGCATGATCCGACGTTGCGGGGCCTTGCGCCAACTGTCGGTCAACGGAGCCGGCGCCCAGGTGCTGAGCCGGGCCTTGGCGAGGTCTCCCATCAGGCCGTCCGTCCTGGGACGTTTGGGGTCGCTGCCGAAGCGCTTCTCATCGAAAGGCAAGCGGGGGTCACTGTCGGGCACTCCATCGCCGTCGGCATCGGCCACCGTGATCGTCTCACCGAAGTGCAGCCGAAGCCACTGCACCGTGGTGAGCATCCGATCGAAGCGGGCAATGCCGTCCCAGTGCTCTCCGTGCTTCCAGCTTGTGGACCAAACCCACTCGTCCCATGTTCCGTCCGGTTTGCGCTCCCGCTTTCTCGGGAAGAAGTGATCGAAGATCACGCGGTCGTCCTCCCGATTGGCCAGCGAAAAGGACCCGATGGATTCGATCTGGTGATGGTATTCATGGGTGGTCAGCCAGGCCGTGTCGGACCCGCCAAGATACTGAGATCGGCCGGAAATGCCCCGATCCCACTCGTCCAAGCCGTAGGTGCCGCCTCCGCTGCCGTAGAACTCCCATGCCTTCCTGGCCGGCACCCAGCGTCGTGGGAAGGCCTGCTCGATCTGGCCAACGTACGGAAACGGCTCGTAGACGGGCTGCTTGCGCGTGCGTCGGATGTCCTTGGTGTCGAGGATGGTGAAGTCCCCGCCGCCGGGACCCATGTAGTCCTGGCCGCCGTAGCTTCTGCAAAGTGGGAGACCCCGATACGGGCCGGATGCGCCCTCGGGCTCCGGCCCCCAACGCTGAATGCGATCATCAACGAAGAAGTTGAAGTCATACCAGACCCGCATTCCGCTGTTGACGAAGAAGAAGCGGGCGGCTACGGCATACTCGTCCCGAATGCGCTGGATATCCGCATCGCGCATGCGAGAGGGTGCGGGCGCCGGGTTCGCGGGGTCGGCATGCGCCGACTGCACGTTCCACACATTGGGCATCAGGAGGACCTTGACGGGCACACGGATCACGGTCATCCGACCTGCCGGCGCAAGGGTGCTGAACGAGTACTCGCGCCGCCACGGAGCCTCGGCCCCCCACCGCTTCTCCTGTCCGGTGGGTACCGCTCCGGGATCGAAAATGCGGTAGGCGTAACGTTTGCCAGGGGTCAAATCACGGATCGTCAGCACATGGTAGGTGCGCTTGCCGGGCCGGCCTTCGACGACTCTGAACCGCCCCGGCATCCAGATCGAACGCGGTTTGCCGTCTGCGCCGGGCGTCATACACGGCACCGATCCTGCGCGCAGTTGGACCCTCGTCTCGCACGGGTGCCGGGTGTGCCATTGGAGCACGGCGTACGTGCGCCCAAGTTCCCGAACGGGTCGGGTTGGATCGTGAATGCGGGCAGCATCAGCGGCGGCTGACGAACCGGCGAGGACGGAGCACACGCTCCACATCACGGGCAAGAGATACGATCTGTACATGAACGCCTCCGAACGGTTACTGGCTAAGCACTTCGGCGAGCGCTTCGGCTCTACCTCCCTGCGGCAGCAGAACCTCCCAAGCGCGGCGCCGCCCGTCTGCCGATACGAAACCGACCTTCGTCGGATGACCTCCCATCTTGCAGAAGCGAGCATGGATGCGCAGCCAAGGGTGAACGTCGCCACGCCGCCGGCCATCCGACTGGTGGTATATTGCCTGGGTACAGGACGGGCTCGCCGGGGCATCCCCGGTATTGGAGACTGCAGGCATGGAAGCGTTGCCTCCCTGAGGGCATGTGAGGTGCGAAAGTGCCTCAGGCGCATACTGCGTTGGAGTGTGCCGCCCAACTGGTCGGCTGCCGATTGGCACGAGGAGATGTGCTGTGCGGCCGACGAGGCCGCATGGCAGGCCGCTTGCGAGTACGACACGGATCGCGGCACACCTCCGGCGGCGTTTGTTCGCAGTCGCGTGCTTGCCGCGGCGCTTGCCCACTACCGTCGTGAATGGGCCTATGCCATTCACAGCTCCAGGCCGGCGTCTGAAACAGCCGCCTGTGTGGGCAGCTCCCAAACGGACTGTTGTCCTCTGAATGACGCCGTGCGATGTGCCGTTGCTCGGCTCCCCGATGAACAGCGCCGGCTCATCGAGCAGATTTGCGTGCTCCAGCGCACGGAAGAGGATGTTGCGCGCGATCTTGGCATCTCCCGCCAGGCGGTGAGCCTGCGCAAATGCCACGCCCTGGCGTTGCTCCGCTCGGCCCTGATGGACACTCCAAGACCATGACTCTGGTCGCTTGCACAAACCGCGCGTCGGTGCAATACCTTTAGTATGGGCGATGTCAGGAGCCCTGGCACCAGCCGGCGGCATATTCGCCGGCGATATCCAAGGAGGCAGCGTCATGAAGGCACGTGGTATTCTCATCGCGATGTGTCTGATGATGGGTGCGGCCATATGGGCTCAAGCCGGACCGTTCCCCGACAAGCCTGATGAAACCGACTGGCTCAACAACAAAACGTCCAGAGAGGATTTGCGCCCTCTGGAGTTTGGCGATCTGCTCAGCGCGCCCGTCATAGATGGCCAGATCAGCCCCGGCGAATGGGCCGGCGCCACCCAGTATCAGGTCTATAGCGGGCCTAATCTGCTTGGAGTGCTGTACTTCGGCGCGTATGGCAATCGCGTTTACACCGCCAACGACTGGCTGTACAACGACAACCCCAATCCGCTCATAGGCGCAGGCAACGCATGGCGAATCGGGACGTCGTCGGGTCCCGGCCCCGGCAATGTGGATAGCTTCTTCGACGTGTTCGTTGAGGCTACGACCCCGGGCAGTCCCAACGTATGGTACCGGCCTGCCCGACCGACCGAAGAGTGGCAAGCTGGAGACCCCGACTGGACCGCCGCTCCCTCGACCCTGCTGGCCAACGCGGGATGGAATGCAGGGACTCAGAACTGGCAATACGAGCTGGGCCTCGGCGACCCATTCCCGCTGCTGCCTGTATGCTGGCACTGGGAGTGGCGGCAGATAGATCCGCGCCCTGATGACGGGTTCTGGGAGCCCGTGTACGACGGCTCGGTCCACCATACGCCGGAGCCGGCGCTGATCCAGCTTCCCGCCCTGCTCCTTCTGGGCGGTCTGGGTCTGTTGCGCCGCAAACGGGCCGCAAGGCTGTAGCCTCGACGAACCACCCGATGAGACGGCCGTCCGGCCTGCGGGCGGCCGTCTGCATTGTACACCCGCACTCCGTTGCGCTGAGAACAGCGGCCTTTTCCGAACCCTCCGAGCGCCGTACCTCAACAGCGTAACCGCCGTAAGTCCGACCCTTGCCGTCGAGTCAGGCCCGCACGCGCTGCCCATCGCCGGTCAAGCTGTCATCATGGTAGTCCGACATGCGTGGGTTCGGCGTGATCCTACGTTGAACGGGATCATCCAGTTGGACGCCGAAATCGTGCCGGGCCCGCAGTCCGTTGTCGGAAGCGGACGCCGGGTTTGCAGTGTGGGCATGCGCCGACTGCCCGCTCGATACATTGGGCATCGGAGGGACCTTCGCGGGCACACGGATCGCGGTCATCGGGCCTGCAGGCGCAACGTGCTGGATCAGTCCTCGCTCTGCCATGGAACCTCTGCGCCCCGCGGCTTCTCCTGGCCGGTCGGTGCCGCTCCGGGCGCGCAAATCCGCCAGGCGTACCGTTGGCCGGGGGCAAAGAATCCGGCGAAAAACGCACCTTGGCGTTCTTGACAACAGCTTAACGCGCTCTTATAATGCTGGTAAAGCGCGTTAGTAATCCGCATTAGTGAAGCGCATTACCAGTCGGTCCGATGGTGGGCCGGCGCGGTTGAGGCAGACCATGGCATCCTCCAGGGTGCGTCTGAGCGATGTGGCCAGGGAGGCCGGCGTATCGCCGACAACGGTCTCGTTCGTTCTCAACGGCCGTTGCGACTCGATTGCGCCGGAGACGCAGCAGCGCGTCCTGGCTGTTGCGGCGCGGCTCCACTATCGGCCCCACCTTGCTGCCAGGGCGCTCGCGACAGGCCGCACACGCCGCATCGGTCTGATCCTCAATCAGCCGGAGAGCTTCTCGACGAATGACACCTACTTCTCGGAGGTGTTGGCCGGCATCATCCGACGGGCAACGGAGCATGACCGCAACGTGCTGCTGCTCTCGGCGCATTACCCGGACTGGCGGAGCCTGTTCACCGACATAACCGGCGGCGCGGTGGACGGCGTGCTGCAGATCAGCAAGTTTGTGCTCGACGAGCTCACGCCCGCTCTGATCCAGGCGGACTTCCCCATCGTATGTGTGTCATTCAAGCACGAGGACGACCACTGCCTGACGGTTGACTGCGACAACGAGCAGGGCGGATACCTTGCGGCCAGGCACCTCATGGACCTTGGTCATCAACGCCTCGCCGTCCTCTATCCCGGGGAGGAGATATCGTGGGGACGAGAGCGAATGGCCGGCATTCAACGGGCTGCAGAGGAAGCAGGCGTTCCCTCCGAATGGATTTGCGCGCTCGCCTGGAACGAGGCGCAGATGCCGAACAAGGCCTGGGTGCTTGATGCGGTTGCCTGGGTTCAGCGTCTGGCGCCTCGGCCCACGGCCATCATCTGCTGCGACGAGGTCCGTGCCCGCATGCTTGCCGAGATGCTGCCGTCGGTCGGCCTGACAGTCCCGGCAGATATCTCGATCGTGAGCTTCAACTCGACGGAGACGAGCGCTCGCTGTGTCCCTCCCCTCACATCCGTGCGTCAACCCCTGTGCGATATTGGCAGGGCCGCCGTTGACTTGCTTCTGGACCGGATCCAGGGCCGCACACCGGAGAATCCCGTGCTGCTGTTCCCCATGGCGCTGGACGTGCGGCAGTCCACGCAAGCCCCGCGGGGCGAAGTCGCGCCAGGGACTCTCCGCTCCGCTCCCATCAGCCGCACCCGGACGCGGCTCTAGCCCGCGTCCGGCATCTTGTCGCGCACATGCGCGAGAAAGGAAGAAATGCGAAGTGAGCAAGAGATCGGGCTTTACCTTGATCGAGCTGCTGGTCGTAATCGCGATCATCGCGATCCTCGCCGCAATCCTGTTCCCAGTATTCGCACAAGCACGGGAGAAGGCACGCGGCATCACCTGCTTGTCCAACCACAAGCAGATCGCTCTGGGCATCCGCATGTACATGACGGATCATGACGACATGTACCCCATGCTTCAGTGGTGGGGACCCGGGCCCATCCAGTACTCGTGGTATGCGGTGATCTGGCCGTACATTAAGAACGGCGACCATTACGCGGACGGAACAGGCTGGGGCACCACAGGCATCTTCCAGTGTCCCTCGCGCCCGCGTGTGCAGTCCGCGAACTACGGATGCCACATGGACCTGTTCGTAGATCAGTGGGTTGACGGCGTCAACAATGCCAACAAGCCGTCGGTCTCCGAGGTGGTGGTGGAAAACCCCGCGGAGAAGATCGTGATGATGGAAAACGGGATGACCGAAGGCTCCTGGGGTTGGGGACGGTTTGCCACCTGGGAGTGGGACTGGGTCTCGTGGATCGGCAATCCGCCGGTGCGTGACGGCAACGACATCGAAGCCAACTTCGACTGCGATGGCGCCGAGGGTGGCTCGGCTGTGTGGGCCGGCTGCGGCATGCATCCGCGTTACCGCCACACCCGTACGGCCAACGTCGCCTTCTGCGACGGTCACGCCAAGGCGATGAGCAAAGGTTCCATCCTCTGGTACCGCAATATCTACGTTGAGGCAGGCCAGGCGGCGATCTGGCATGGCGAGGGCTGGTATCCGTATTGATGATCGGCTCGTCCGGGGCCGCCGGAGACGGCCCCGGACGGATCAAGCCGCACGACGCCACACGTGTGACGATGGTGTCGTGGCCGTCCTGAGAGAGAGCGAGACCATGAACCAGAAGTATGCTGCCATCGGCGCAATCGTGCTGATCATCATCGCCGGCCTTCTGTTCGCCCGGAGTACCATCTGGAATCCGGATACACAGCAGCGTAAGGGGCCAACGATGGAACAGATGATCAAGGAGATCGAAGACAATCCGCGAATGCCGCCTCAGGCAAAGCAGATCGCGATTCAGCAACTGAAAATGCGCTCGGGTACCGCCGGTCCGCAAGGCCAGGACCAGCCCAAATAACTCCAGATCGCCGAAGCACCGGAGGGGCTCCCGACCCTTAACGCCGCACAGTGGCGAGGGGAGCCCCTTTCGCGTGCCGGACCTGACCGCGACAAAACAGCCTCGCGTCGGTTACGTCCCTTGACAAGTCAGGAAACCGCGCGTACCATATCGCCATAGGCCCCATCCGAGCAAGCGGCGTTGTTGGCCATTCCTGTTGTCAGGAGGTGGATCCGATGTTCAGACTGCTTCGTCATGGAGTGGCGCGGGGGGGGGTAGATAGCCTCCGCGTTCTGAGTGGATGGCGCGCGGCGACAGGGGTTCGCGCGCACGGGCGGTTTGCGCAGATGGCAGCATTTGCCATGCTGTGCCTGTGTTTCGTTGGGCCGTCTCGGCCTGCGGTCGCGGCTGTGGAGTGCAGGATATGGTGGGGCACGCTGCCCGGCCAGGACCCGCTTGATCGGTTTCCCACCTACTTCAGCGGCACACGATGCGCTGTGGTGGCCGAGGTCCGAACCACGACGCCCGGCGCCATGCTCTCGTGGGTGCGCATTTCCGTGGGCGGTCAGCAGACCAAGTACGTGCAGCTCTACCCGTATGTCTTTGTCCCGTACGTATACGTCCAGTCGCGATTCGCCAGCACCTTCTTTCCCGATGGCACCTCTATCCAGGTTACTGCCGAAGCAGCGGACACCATGGGGCAATACGGCGTTGCGGCTCCGCGCTCGTCAACGGCGCTGAGCGTCTGGGGCGATTACTACACACGACTCTGGGGGTTGTACACCGCCGGGAACACCCTCGCCTCCGGCATCTGGCACGACTGACAAGAGGAGAAAACAGCGATGAGATATGGAAGGATCGTGTTCGGCATCGTCGGTGTCCTTGCGCTTGTGGTCGGTGCGGGACTGCTTCACAGGGCCGGGAGTCAAACACAGGCCGAGGACCCCGGCACGGCGCAGGAGCGCGCCCTGGCCACGGCCAAGCGCTTCCTGAACACCGTTGGACTGCCGGTTCCTGCGACGGATCCGACGTTCAAGCAGTTGGACGAGAGCTGGCGTCCCCGTCATGGATGGGAGATCAGTTGGGTTGGACTCTATCGGCTCGAACTCTACCCGGACTGTGACCGCGTAATGACGTTCAAAAACGAAGCACGCGAGGCTGCCCAGGTTCGGGGTCTGGGAAGAACGGGCCGCTCCATATTCTCCGGCAACAGCGAAGCGAGGGACTACTTGAAGAAGGTCGCCATGTCCCTGGGCCTACCTATCTCGGCATCGCTTTCCAACCTGGAGTTGGCCAGCGATGATGAGCCGGGGCACGGGGACGCCAACCGGGCCGGGATCGCCACTGCAACCTTCGTAGTTCATCCGCGTGACTACCCGTTCTTGCACTGCGGGAATGGAGTGACTGTTTCGGTCGATCCGCAGGATGGTGTCCTAACATACTTCGCCGCCTCCTGGGACAACGTTCTGGCGCCCTCGGGACCCGCATTGACCCCATCGTTGACCCGGGCGGACGCCGAGAATGCTGCCACAGGCCCGTATCTAAAGCACCGCAGACCCCTCCTTCGGCGCGCAAATGCTCCAACCGATGCCAAGCTGGGGTGGATTGTTCCGAACGCGTCCTACGGCAGTAACCATACGAAGGAGCAGACCAGACCGGCGGATGTCCGCCTTGCCTGGGTGGTGTACTTCGGTACGGATGCTGTGTTCATTGACCCGT
>DYKI01000296.1 GCA_020722705.1 Chthonomonas calidirosea
TGCGCACCAAGCCTCCCTGCGGAACGGACCTCGGCATGACCCAGATATAGGGCGTCGCTTTGTAGACGGCGAGTTGGAAGGACCGCCCCTGTACAGGCTATCGCTTGCGGTGACACGAAGCCCCTGACGAAGGGGTCTGGAGTGAGTTGAGGTCGGCCATCGCTTAACAATCCGCTGACAGCCCCTTATTGGGGGCCTAACACGTCTGCTGCACAATCGGCGTCAGTCGGGGGGCGTTTTGTCCCGTACACACCACACCGACAGGCTCGCCGCAGCGGCACTTTCTGCGGCGACGAAGATACCAAGGAGACCGCAATGTCGAAAAAGCAGACTGCGCCGCGCGGCTTCACGCTCATCGAGCTGCTCGTTGTGATCGCCATCATCGCGATCCTGGCCGCCATTTTGTTCCCCGTGTTCGCTCAGGCGCGCGAGCAGGCTCGCAAGACCGCGTGCCTTTCGAATCTCAACCAGATGGGCAAGTCCGTCATCATGTATGTTCAGGACTACGACGAGGTGTTTCCCATGGTGTACGGGAGTTACCCGGGCGTTTCGCGCGCAGCGGAATACTTGCTTGTGTACCCCTACATCAAGAACGTGGACGTATGGCGCTGCCCGTCCGCCGGACCGGGCGACGGTGCGGGCTGGCCGGACAGCACCGCCGATGCCCTGGGAGTGCCGAGAGCCAACGGTCGGCGTGTGAACTATGGCTACAACTGGGGCGTGCTGATCTACGCCGGCGGAGGCTTGCTCGAGGCCGAGGCTTACACCCCTTCCGGTCAGAGTTACCAGGCAGGCAAGCCGCTGGCAGCGCTGGTTGCTCCCGCTGATGTGTTCGTCTATGGCGACAGCTACGACACCTATCGCCCGACCATGGGCACCGACTGGATCCTGGACTCCTACCGCGGCGCGGCTCGCAACTCGTCGCTTCGTCATGGCGGACGGTTCAACGTTGCCTTCGCTGACGGTCACGCCAAGAACATGATGTGGATCGGCTTTACGCTCGGATCCGACTACTTCGCCGTCCCCGCGCTTGAGTCCGATCGGGCCAAGTGGTGCGCCGACCCCAACGGCATCCTGAACCTGTCCCGCTACGGTCTGCCGAACCAGCCCTGCGGAACCGTCCTGACCAACGCCAATATCGCCGCCCTCGGTGGCGTTTGGTGGCCGAACTAGCGTTGATCGTGAGCGCCAGACACTATGGCCGGTCGTGGCTGCGCGCAGGCGTGTGCCTGCTGGCTGCAGTCGGCTTACTGCTCGCTGTCGGAGGCTGCCGCAGCTCCGAGCCTCCCGTCTCCACGGCCCCAACCTCGGCCCATCCCGAGCCTTACCCTGGCATGGCGGAGGCCCGCGGCAAAGGCACACTGCGAGTGCCGCGCGGGGGCGACGACGCGGGCAAGTAGGCCTCGTTTTTGTGGGGGCTCTCGGTGCTGAGAGTCCCCATCCTCAAGGGTGATCCACTCCATCCATGCGGGAACCGGGGTC
>DYKI01000297.1 GCA_020722705.1 Chthonomonas calidirosea
GCCCCCGTCCCTGCCCCCGTCCCTGCCCCCGTCCCTGCCCCCGTCCCTGCCCCCGCCCTCGCGGATCACCGCGGCCCGCATTTGCTTGAGAATCCGCAGCAACTGGGCCGGCCCGCTGGAGCAGTTGACGCCGATCACATCTGCGCCGGCATCCCTGAGCGTGTGCGCCACCTTGACCGGATCGTCGCCGAGCACGGTGCGCCCGTCGCGGGTGAAGGTGACGGAAGCCACCACGGGCAGGGGCGACTCTGGCGGGCGCCCCTGGGCAGGGGCAAGCCCCGCTCCAACGTCCCGCGCCGCCTTGATGGCCTCCTGGATTTCGTACAGATCGCTCATGGTCTCGATCACGATCAGGTCCACGCCAGCCGCGGCCAGCGCCCGGATCTGCTCGGCGAAGGCTGCCCGGGCCTCGTCCGGCTGGACACGGCCGAACGGCGCGATGCGCACGCCCAAGGGTCCGATATCGCCGGCGATCAGGACCTCCTTGAAGGAGGCAGCTGCGGCGCGTTTAGCGAGTTCCACTCCGGCGCGGTTGATCTCCTCCAGCCGGCCTTCGAGGCCGTGCTTCCTGAGTTTGTAGCGGTTCGCGCCAAAGGTGTTGGTCAGGATCAGTTGCGCCCCCGCCTCGATATATTCGCGATGGATTTCAGCTACCAGGGCCGGGCGGGTCAGGTTGAGTTCGTCGAAGCACTGGTCGAAGCTGATGCCGCGGGCATGGAGCATGGTGCCCATGGCCCCGTCGGCCAGCAAAACCCCTTTGGCGAGAATTTGATCCAAGTCCATAAGTTACCTTTCCTGATGCGAGTGCGGCGCAGCCTCCCTGCGTTCGAGCCAATCCTTGAGCGCCGGACCGGTGCCGATGCGCCACGGGCGGACTTCCTCCGGCGGCACGGCCTTGACGGTTTCTAGTTCATCGCCGAGCCTGATCTCGCCCTCGGCCCGGACGTGATAGGCGAAGATGACTTGGTTGCGCAACTCGAAGGCGTAATGCCCGACGAAACTGACGATCTCGCCTTCCAGCCCCAGTTCTTCCCGGACCTCGCGCAGGACTCCGGCTTCGGGCGTTTCGCCTTTCTCGAGGAACCCGGCCACGAGACCGAGCCACTTCTCCGGCCAGCCCTTGCTGCGGGTCAGGATGACTTTGCCTTCGTGCTCGACGATGGCCGCCACGACCGGGACGGGATTATCCCAGAAGACGAAGCCGCACGCCGGGCATTTCAGGCGGGTCGTGCCGTCAACTTCGGTGCTGACCAGTTCAGCCGCGCATTGGGGACAGAATTTGTAAGCCATAATGTAGGCTGTGATTTTACAACAAAAACAGTAGGTCACGCTTCAAGCGCGACCTGCTGCTCACTCCAAAGAGCGAAAAGCGGAGTCCAACGTCTTCTGACGTTGGACTCCGCTTTTCAAGGTGGTGAGTTTTGTTGGTTCATTGGGAATTGGCGTGGCGATCCGTCAGATGTAGGGCGGAATTAATTC
>DYKI01000125.1 GCA_020722705.1 Chthonomonas calidirosea
CGCCGGACATCGGGAGGGCGAGGCTCCCGCCGAGCCGCCGAACATCGGGAGGGCGAGGCTCCCGGAACCTCGCCCTCCGGCGACTGGAGGTGTCGGGATGTTGAGACGGATGGCGTCTATAGGCGCCATCCCTTGCGGAACCTGGGTTTGACGAAGGCGTTGGCGGCGCGGTTGTTGGTGAAACGTGCGGCTCGGTCGTCCCATTTGAGCGTTTCGCCCGGGAAACGGATCGCGATGGCGCCGATGAGGGCTATCTGCGTCAACCTGCCGCCATAGTCGAAGTTGCTGCCGGCCTGACGCCCGGTCCGTATGGCCTCGAGCCAATCCCAGTGATGCCCGCGCACTCTGGGTATCTTCTGCGCCGGAGCCCGGTCGCCGGTCCATTGCTCCCGCAGCGATGCGGGCTGCAGTCGGCATCCGCCGCCGCCGTGCGAGCCATGGACGATCATGCCCTTGTCGCCCACGAGGATGGCGCCCACGCCGGGCACCTCATCGTCGTCGGGGAAACCCTCGGGCTTCGGTATGCGCTCAATCCCGTCGTACCAGACCAGCTTTACCGGGCCGCGGTCCTTCTTGGCCGGGAACTCGAAGGTGATCTTCGTGCCGGGCGGGTAGGTAAGCCCGTGGACCCTGGGGTCGTAGTCGGTGACTTCCGCCCGGACGGTGGAGGGAGCCCCGAGATCGAGCGCCCAGAATGCCGGGTCAACGACGTGGCAGATCCAGTCGCCGATGGAGCCCGTGCCGAACGGCATCCAGCCGCGCCAGTTCCAATGCACCCAGAAAGGCGTGTACGGGCGGTACTGGGCCGGACCAAGCCACAGGTCGTAGTCGAGGGTCGCGGGTATGTCGTACTTCTGGTCGAGCTTGGCCAGGTTCGCCTTCTGCGAGTAGACCTCACGGAACGCATCGCAGGCGGCATGAACGGTGTGTACCTGCCCGATTGCGCCCGCCCAAACCCATTCGCACACGCGTCGGATGGAGTCGCTCGAATGGCCCTGGTTGCCCACCTGGGTGACCACCTTGTGCCGCTTGGCGGCGGCCATGAGCGCGCGCACTTCGTAGATCGAGTGGGCGAGGGGTTTCTCGCAGTAGACGTGCTTGCCCCTGCGAATGGCCTCCAGGGCGATGGCGGCATGCGTATGGTCGGGTGTTCCGATGACGACCGCGTCAATGTCCTTGCCCATCTCGTCGAGCATGACCCGGTAGTCCTTGAAACGCCTGGCATCGGGATACTGCTGGAGCTTCTTCGCGGCATACCCGAAGTCCACATCGCAGAGCGCGACGAGCTTGCCCCCTTCAGCCACGACGGCGTCAACGTCGCCTCCACCCATACTTCCCACGCCAATACCCGCGAAGCTGATGGTCTCATTGGGCGACTGACGGCGACGCGCCGACAAAGCACCCGCCGAGACGCCGTGGAGCATGGCTGCGCCCAGCCCCGCTCCGATCAGCAGCTCGCGTCGGCCCAACCGATCCTGGGTCATCAAAACCTCCTTTACGCGTCAAGGTGTGACGGGTCCGACTAGACCCGTGTGATGTCGTATCCCAGATAGCTCTCGAGGGCTTCAATGACGGGTGCGGCGACATGGCCCCTGGTGAGGCTGACATGGTGCCGATGGCCCAGCTTGCCGATCGTCAGCAGCGTATCCTGAAGATGTGCCTGTTCGAACACGCCGGCACAGCCGAAGAACTCCGGTGGTATCTCGTCGTCGGTGATGCGCCCCTCGCCGACATACATCTTCAGCCGCCCCGATTCGGTCATCAGTCCTCCGATGGTAACCGGCATGGACATGATCCGGCCCTGGTTGCATCCCCAACCGCAGCCGGGTCCCGTAGCGGTCGAGAGGATCGCATGGTCGGTCACGCATCCCTTGCCGGCCATCAGGCTCTGGGGCACGGGCCCGCAATGGAAGAGGATGCACTGCTCCTCGTCATCGCCATAGTTGTTGTTCCAGTCGAGGCATGTTGGGGCATAGCCGGATGCCAGGCTCAGCGCGCGCATGGCGGCTGCGTTGCCCACATCCACCTCGCATGCTGCCGCGATGAAGCGGTCATTGAGCTCGCTCAGCAGCACACATGGCGATATGCCGAGCTGCTTCTGCAGTTCCAGCCAGCAGCGAATGGCCAGAGCGTCGAGGCTCATTTCCTCGATCAGGCCGTCCAGGACCACGCCAAGTTTGGCGATCGTGGCAAACGCCGGCGGGGGAGTGTCGCCCCAGTTGGTGTGGGCGCGCAGTACCTCCGACTTCGCGGCGACGGCCGGCGCATCGTCGGCCAGGCCTCGAACACGCGCGATCACGTCCGCCAAGTCCACCGTCTCAACGGTGATGCCGTGCCGCTGCAGGGCCAGCTCATCAATGCGGACCGTCTTGAATGGCGTTGTGCGTGCTCCGATGGCTCCAACCACCGTATCGCGCATGCCGTTGACCACCCGGCACATGCGGTCGAAGTGGTCCACGTTGCGCGCGAACGCTTCGGACGCCGGATGGACGACATGCGGCTTCAGCGCGGTGAACTTTACGCCGTACTGGCAGAAGACGTCCATGATGGAGAACTTGCCGCAGAATGAGTCGCGTCTGGTGGCGGGCGCCATGCGGTTGAGCTCGTCGGGATAGGCCTGGATGAGGATCGGCACTCCTGCCTCTTTGAGCGCCGCCACGGCCCCGGTTTCATCGCCGAAGTTCGGCAGGCAGACGATCACGCCGCCATACTGGCCACGATGGGCTCGCAGGAAATCGGCGTAGATCGCGCCCTCGGCGGGTGTCTCCACGGCTCCGTTGCGCGTCGCGTTGGAGTCGAGCATGAGTGTCCGATGGCCGAGCCCGGTCAGAACCCGGTCCATTTCGCGCCGTGCGTCGGCGATCAGGCCGGCAGGGAAGAAGCCCCTGTTGCCGAAGAACAGGGCGAACGTCGTTTTCTCGATGGTCATAGCGTGCCTCTCGTTGGGCGGACCGAAGGCCGGTCCTGATGCGGTGTCCTTCAGGATGGGAGGAGTTTACCCAGCGGGCTATCGGCTTGTCGCGCGTCGCTCCATCCGGCGGATGCGATCATACCGGTAATCATAGGGCTCGCCGCCGATCTGGCACGCGTAGAACAGGTGGATGACGCGGTGCGCTCCGACGCGCTCGACAAAGGCCTCGGGGACATGCAGCGCCGGGGCGTCGGGATTGGGACGGATGTGGCCCAGGATCGTCCAGCTCAGACCATCGTCCGACACAGCCTCGGTGATCTTGCGCGCGGTCCACGGGTGGTTGGACCCCTCCGGCGGATCGCCATAGGCGTAGAGCTTGCGCCCAACGCGCACAACATCGGGGTTTGGGAACTGACGGAGAGCCGGCCGGGCGTCCGCACGGATCACCTTCCATGCATCGGGGTCCAGGAAGTCACCCGTGCACTCGGCATACCCCATGGACGTGCCGTCACGGTCGCCTGCCCAGTAGTCGAACCACAGCCGGAAGCGGCCCCCTTCGTACAGCAGTGAGGGCCGATGGTATGAACCATGCATATGCGCATCTCCCGAAGGCACCGTCCGCCCGCCAAGGTCCTCTTGGTGCAGCAGGATAGGAGCCTGTGAGCGCGTCCACGTGAGCCCATCGTCCGACACCGCCCCCATGACGCAGAGCAGGCTGCCATCCGTGTCGCCGGAAGCGCCGTAAGGAACGCCATCCTTGTTGTGGCCCACAGAGCTGTAGGCCATGCAGTAGCGCTTGCCTACGAGCACGACCGTCGGGTCGCCGTTGTGCCACGAGTCGAAAGGCTCCCGCTGCGGCGCAATCACGGGCCTCCACCGTCCCGCGTTCATCGCGGCATCCCACACGCCGTCGCCGCAGTAGACCTCCCAGGGACCGTCCAGTGTTCTCGCTCTGGCCGCGAAGATGGCATCGCATCCCTCGTAGCCGGGGATGTGCCGGTTGCAGTCCTTCACCGCCCAGCCGAAGAACCAGCCTCGGTAGCGGTAGGGGCGTTCCGGCGTGTCCACGACGTGCAGGTTGTACATATTGCCGAAGCCGCGCAGGAGGTCCTTGCCCGAGCGGGTCCACAGGGCCGTTCGGTCGGCGCTGCGGGCGCGCTCATTGTCGGCGTCGCGTCGTGCGCGGACCGACGTCGGCGCACTCGGGGCCGTCATTCCCCCGCCCCCTGGGCGGGCGGGCACATCCGATCGGTCCCGCGCCATTCCGGCCGTCGCCAGCGCAAGGGCGCACGCGGCCGCGACTCCCATATTCCGCCCGTCAATCGCCATGATGCCTATCCCTCCCCCGCGGCAGGCTGCGCGGCGGCCGCACCGAAGTGATGCGTCGGGCGATCTCCGAGGCCGTTGTGCGTGCCTGATCGAGGCTGGCCCTGTACAAGCCGCCGAGACGGCTTCTGGTTGGATGCTCGCCCATGGCGTAGAACCGCCGCATGGCCTCGCCAAGGGCATAGGTACCCGCATACGCGATGGCCCCGCGAGCAGCCAGACCGATGCCACCGGGAACGAAGCCCACCATCTCGCGGGCAAGCGCGCGCCACCCGAACGCAGACCCGACGAGCGGCGCGAGGTCCTGCGAGCGTGCCCTGACATCGAGCGGAAGGTCGTGGGCTGCGGCCAACCGGTAAAGCATGAGCGCCTGATTCTTCGACAAGAACACGAGGTCGCCCAATATGGCCGTCGGGATCAGGATGCCGAGCAAGGGCACGATGCCAGGCAGCGCGTTAAGCATGGCGAACTGGGCATTGGCGGTGGCCGTTTCGCGGACGATTCGGTGCGACACGGCCTCACGAAGGCCGGGGAACCGTCGCGCGAGGCTGAGCATCAGGCCCGGATGCTCGTCGAGCACTCGCTCGACCACCGCGTCCCAACTGCCAAGCTCCGTGACCGAGTACAGGCGAGCGGGAGCCGCATTGGGCGCCCAGCCGGCTCCGGCATCGAGGACGATATCGAATGAGCCGGCTTCCTGCGGAAACCCCGCCTCGGGCGCGATAGAATCGAACGTTCGCAACAGCGGATGCACCGCTTCGTCAGGCATATCCGGATACAGCCGCCGCAGCACGACGACGCGCTTTTCGGGCGCGCCGACTACGGCCATGGCGAATGTTCGGCGCGACTCCTGCACGATCTCGCCGAGCGAGACGCTCTTCATGATGCGCCAGAACGACTTCGCCGTGTCCATCTTTCGCATGACCCAACCCTCCCGTCGGTTCGCCTTGGCGGCAGTTCACATGACGCTTCACAGGGCGCATGCGTTTCAGCGGAGACGCGCCCATCGCCGAACTCGACGATCGTTCAGAGGGCGCAAATGGCTCCGCACATGCAGGTTACCCTCCCCCGGCGGCCGAACTGTGATACCGACATCGCATGCGAAAGGAGACGCCCATGCTGTCGCTGGCCGCATTCCTGTTGACCGCTCTGATTGCTCAGGAGCCTGCACAGCCGGCCATGCCGAAGTCGGTGAACGTCAAGGACTACGGCGTGAAGGGAGACGGCATCGCCGACGATACGGCTGCCATCCAGAAAGCGCTCGACGCGATCAAGGGCGCCCCGGGCGTCGTTCATCTGCCGGCAGGCAAGTACCGGATCACGAAGACGCTCCTCGTCCCCGACGGTGCGACGCTGATCGGCGAAGGCGTCCGCTGGGAAAACTCCGCGACCCAGATCGTGGTGACCGAGCCCGGCCATGCCGCGATTCGCCTCCATCACGCGTCGGCGGTCAAGGGCCTCTGCATCTCGTACCCCAACAACCGGAACAACACGAAGCCAACGAAGTACCCGCCCGCCATCCTGCTTGGAGGCATCAATCCGGCAGCCGAGGACATCGTGTTCGATTGCGCCTGGGACGGCATCTCCAGCGTGCCGGGCATCCAGACGGGGCAGGCGCTCTTCCGCAACCTCACCGGCCATATCCACAACGTCGGTATGCACCTTTCGGGCATACGCGATATCGTGCGGGTCGAGAACGTGCATTGGTTCGTTGGCGGCAGCCCGCTTGACGATACGGCCTACTTCCGCAAGAACCGGGTCGGCTTTGAGCTTGGCGACGTTGACGGCTTCATCATGAGCAAGTGCTTCATCATCGGGGCCAAGACGTTCCTCCATCAGCTCCCGAACAAGGATACGACCGACGGAACGAAGCAGCCGGCTCACTCGCTCGGCATCCACGTTGACCAGTGCTGGATCGAGGACGTGGACAACGGCTTCATCTTCGAAGGCACATCCGGGTTCGTCATCAACAGCACGAATATCCTCGTGCGCAAGGGCGGCGTCGGCGTGCGCGTGGATGCCGACAACCTGTTCTACAACGCCGTCATATCGGGCACTCAGGTGAGGCCATTCGCAGACCCGATCCGCGGCATCGAGTTCAACGTGAAGAACGCGCATCCCCGCACCCGCCTCAGTGTGGCCGACTGCCAGGTGGACCTTGGGGCTCCGGCGCTCCGGCTCGGATCCGGCGTCATCAGGGCCAACATCCACAACAACCACTTCCAGGCCGCCATCGGCCGGCCCGCCATCGTCATCGAACCGGGGGCCGACATGTTCACCATCACGGACAACGTCCTGGGATCGCGCGAACCCATTCGCGACGCCAGCGGCGACAAGGCCCGCAAGACCATATCGGGCAACCTGACCGATACCCAATGAGCACAACGGGCAGACTTCATCGGTCGCATCATCCAGCAAGGATCACACCATGAACAAGAGAAAACTTGGCCGGACCAATCTCGAAGTGAGCGAGCTCGGCCTCGGCGGGCTGTTCGTTTCCAGGGTCGGCGGTCCGTTCGAACAAGCTCGCGAGGCCGCCTTGCGTGCCTTCCAGCTTGGCGTCAACTATGTTGATACCGCACCGACGTATCTGGACAGCGAGGAAGTGCTGGGCCGGATCCTGGAGGAAGTGAGCGCGCCCCTCATCATCTCCACCAAGTTGGGAGGGCGTCCCCAGCCCTTCGAGCCCCGCAACCGGCATCACCTCTACCGTTCATTTGAGGAGAGCCTCAGGCTGCTGAAGCGCGACCGGGTTGATATCCTGATGGTGCATGAACCCGATCGGCCCGGGCAATACGACTGGTGGACAGATTGGGACCGACCTGCGGGGCCTGTCCTCGAGGTGCTGGAAGAGCTCAAGAGCAGGGGCCTGATCCGCTTCACGGGTCTCGGCGGGACCACGGCCTACGAGATGGCCCGGCTGATCCGCACAGGCGTCTTCGACGTCGTGCTGACAGCCTTCAACTACAGCCTCCTCTGGCGTGAAGCCGAACATGAGGTTCTTCCTGCCGCCATCGAACAGGGCATGGGCATCATCATTGGGTCGCCGCTGCAACAGGGAGCGCTTGCGCGACGGTTCGACCATGAGGTCCGCGAAGGTGCGCCCTGGCTAAGCAAGCCGCGTCGGGCGCAATATCTGCGCCTTTACGCGTATCTGGATGAGATTGGCATGTCGTTGCCGGAGGCCGGACTGCGGTTTGTGCTGTCTAATCCCAACGTCTCGTGTACCCTGATGGGGGCCCGGTCGGCATCCGAAGTGGAAGAGAACGTGAGCTTCGCAGAACGGGGAGCGTTGCCTGCTGAGGTGCAGGATGCGCTCGCGGAGATCGCCGCCATGGTACCGTTTCGTCCGTTTGAGGAGCCGTTCGGGCTGCCGTTCGGTCGGGACTACAGGGGGCCTGGTGTGGCCTGACACGCATCGGCAGCCGACAGGATGGACGGAGGGGAGTGCATCATCTTCGGAAGTACACGGGCGTGGTAAACTGCGTCAACCAACGGGAAAGCAGCGCAGCTTTGCCGAGTTCGTTTGCGTCCCCCGGAAACACCAGGAACACGAGATGGGCAATCTGCTCGACACGATAACCTCTCCGGCCGACCTCAAGTCACTGACGCCGGACCAACTGAAGCAAGTGGCCGCGGAGCTGCGGCAGGCGATCGTCAACAACCTCTCCCAGACGGGAGGCCATTTCGCCTCCAATCTCGGAGCCGTGGATTTGATCGTCGCGCTGCACGCCGTCTACGACGCCCCGCGCGACAGACTCGTGTTCGATGTCGGCCATCAGTGCTACGCCCATAAGATGCTCACCGGACGCCTCTGCGAGTTCCCGACGCTTCGCCAGTACGGCGGCATCAGCGGCTTTCTGCGTATCGAGGAGAGCATCTACGATTGCTTTGGAGCCGGACACGCAAGCACGAGCATCTCGGCGGCATACGGGTTTGCCGTCGCACGCGACCTGGTCGGCGGCAATGAGTCGGCGGTTGCGGTCATCGGCGATGCCGGACTGACGGGCGGGCTTGCCTTCGAGGGGCTCAACAACGCCGGCCACAGCGGGCGGAACTTCACCGTCGTCCTGAACGACAACGCCATGTCCATCGCACCCAACGTCGGGGCGCTGTCCCGATACCTGGCGAAGCTGCGCACGTCGGGCTGGTATCAGGACTTGGAGCGAAGGACGGCTGACGTCCTCAAGAAGCTGCCGGCGGGCGATGTGGCTGCCCGAGCCGCGGGCGGCATCCTCAAGCACAGCGTCACCAACATCGTCGCGCCGGAAAAGACCGGCGTCGTCTTCGAGCAGATGGGCTTCGACTACATCGGCCCACTCGATGGACACGACATCCCGCTGATGCTGGACGTGTTCCGGCATGTGCGCCAGATGCGCGGTCCGGTTCTCGTGCACCTATGTACCGTCAAAGGCAAGGGCTACGAGCTTGCCGAGAGCAATGCCCGGAAGTATCACGCCGTAACGCCGTTCGAGCCGGAAACGGGCGAAGCGCATAAGCCCTCGACCGGTCGGTCGTACACGTCGGTGTTCGCCGATACGCTCATAGCGTTGGCCGATGAGGACCCGAAGATCGTCGGCATCACGGCCGCCATGCCCGATGGGACCGGCATCGTCAAGCTGCAGGAGAAGCACCCCGATCGCACGTTCGACGCAGGCATCGCCGAGGAGCATGCCGTGTGCTTCGCCGCCGGACTTGCCGCGGCCGGGATGAAGCCCGTGGTGGCCATCTACTCCACGTTTCTGCAGCGCGCCTACGACATGATCATCCACGATGTGGCGCTGCAGCGGTTACCGGTCATCTTTGCTCTGGACCGTGCCGGCCTGGTGGGCGAGGACGGAGGCACCCATCACGGAGTCTTCGATCTGACCTACCTCCGCTCGGTTCCCGGCATGGTGGTGATGGCTCCGAAGGATGGCCCGGAGCTGGCTGCCATGCTCCGATTTGCGCATGAGCACGTCTCCGGGTGCGACGCTTCGCCCATCGCCATCCGCTATCCGCGGGGTTCGGTGTCCGACTCATCCGACCCCAGCGTGCGGCCTCTCAGCCTCGGTCGAGCCGACATGCTGGCCGACGGCGAGGACGTGGCGCTGATTGCCTGCGGCTCAATGGTCGAGCCCGCCATGGCCGCCGCCCGGTCGCTGTCTGAGGAAGGCATCTCCGCCGCAGTCGTCAACGTTCGCTTCGTCAAACCCCTCGACGAGGAGCTGATCGCCGCCCTCGCCCGACGCGTAGGCCGCATCATCGTCTGCGAAGAGAACTCGGTCATCGGCGGGCTCGGCTCGGCCGTGCTTGAGACGCTGGCAGCCCATGATATCAGGGATGCCGAGGTCCGTCTCTTCGGCGTGCCCGACCGATTCATCGAGCATGGCTCGCAGGCGACCTTGCGCAGCATCTGCCATCTGACCGCGGGCGATTTCGCCGCGGCTGCGCGCGATATGCTCGGCGCTCCGGTGCCGGCCCGTGTCGGAGCAGGCTAAACCCGCGTCTCCTACGTAGTCGGTTGGAACCACCGTGGAGAAGGGCGT
>DYKI01000126.1:0-2115 GCA_020722705.1 Chthonomonas calidirosea
GCTCCCTGGTCGGCGCTGGTTACCATGCGGCAATAACGCCCCAGCCACCCGCCAGTAATCTTCGGCTCGGGGACCCGCCATGAGGCGCGGCGCTGGGCGATTTCGGCATCGTCCACGAGCAGGCTGATCCGCCGCGCAGGGATGTCAATGCGGATGCGGTCGCCATTGCGCACGAGAGCAATGGGCCCGCCCGCCGCGGCCTCGGGGCTGACATGACCAACGCACAATCCCGCTGTGCCGCCGCTGAAGCGTCCGTCCGTGATCAAGGCTACCTGAGTGCCGAGCCCCTGCCCCTTGATCATGGATGTGGGTGACAGCATCTCGGGCATGCCGGGGCCTCCGCGCGGGCCTTCGTAGCGTATGACGACCACGTCGCCGGGCTTGACCTTTCGCGCCGCCAGCGCCTTGAGGCATTCGTCCTGCGAGTCGAACACGAGAGCCGTGCCCTCGAATACGAAGCACTCCTTCGTCACGCCTGCGCTCTTCACGATGGCTCCGTTGGGCGCCAGATTGCCGTAGAGCATGGCAAGCCCGCCATCGGGCGTAAAGGGCTCATCCACGGAGCGGATCACGTCGCGATCGCGAACCTCGGCATCGGCGATGTTCTCGCCAAGGGTCTTGCCGGTAACCGTGGGCACATCGAGGTTGAGCGCGCCCGGCTTTCGGCTGAGCTGATTCAGGATGGCGCTGATGCCGCCGGCTCGGTGCACATCCTCCATGTGCACGTCCGGTCGCGACGGCGACACCTTGCAGATACACGGCGTCCTGGCCGAGAGTTCGTTGATCCGCTCCAGAGGATAGTCAACGCCTGCCTCGATGGCCACCGCAATGGTGTGGAGCACCGTGTTGGTCGAGCCGCCCATGGCCATGTCCAGCGCGAAGGCGTTGTCGAGCGACTCCCGGGTCACGATGTCGCGGGGCTTTACGCCGCTCTCCACCAGCGCGACGATCCGGCGGCCTGCCTCACGGGCCAGCGCGTTGCGTTCCTCGCTGTCGGCGAGGGCCGTACCGTTGCCCGGCAGGGCCATACCCAGCGCCTCCATCAGGCAGTTCATGGAGTTGGCGGTGAACATGCCCGAGCACGATCCGCAGCCGGGACAGGCAACGTCCTCAAGCTGTTTGAGCTGCTCTTCGGTCATGGTCCCTGCCTGCACACTGCCGACGCCTTCGAAGATGCCGATGAGGTCGGTCTTCGTGCCGTCGGCCTTGACGCCCGCACGCATGGGCCCGCCCGATACGAAAACCGTGGGCACGTTGAGCCGCATAGCCGCCATCAGCATGCCGGGGGTGATCTTGTCGCAGTTCGGGATGCAGACGAGACCGTCGAACCAGTGTGCCGCGACCACCGTCTCCACCGCATCGGCAATCAGTTCGCGACTGGGCAGCGAATAGCGCATGCCGATATGGCCCATGGCGATGCCGTCGTCCACGCCGATGGTGTTGAACTCGAAGGGCACGCCGCCTGCGTCGCGAATGGCCTGTTTTACGATCTGCGCGAAGCGGTTCAGGTGGATATGGCCCGGCACGATGTCGGTATATGAGTTGGCCACTCCGATGAACGGCTTGTCCATGTCGGCATCGGTGAGGCCGCATGCCTTGAGGAGGCCGCGATGGGGTGCGCGTTCCAGGCCGCGCTTGACAGTGTCGGATCGCATGATGTCGTCCTTGATCGAAGAGGTGACTCTAAGCGTACCCGCTCGGTCCGGTTCACCCTGCAAACGGCGTCAGACCGGTTTGCTCCGGAGCGCCCATCCGTCCGTTCGCTATGTCCATGCGCGTCGCAACTTCGACGCAGCGGCACTGCCGGCCATCCTGCGGCGAGAGGCATGGCAAACCGCCTACCGTACACAGGCGACGGGATCGGGGGGCGGGCGCGGCTGCTGGTGCGGGAACGGTAACCTAAATGCACATCTCGTCGAGGGACCCGACGTCCAGAACGCGTCCGATCAGATCTCCCAGGCGCTTGGGATCATCTATCCGACCAATCCGGTCGCGGAGATCGGCCGGCAACGCTCCGAACTTGCCCTCCAGGAGGAACAGCAGCGACTCGCGCATGCCCGCGGCCTTCCCGACGAGGATGCCGAGGGCCTTGCCTTCCTCGACGCCGAGGGCCTT
>DYKI01000126.1:2215-9689 GCA_020722705.1 Chthonomonas calidirosea
GCCGAGGGCCTTGCCTTCCTCGACGCCGAGGGCCTTTCCGCGCTCCTCGGCGCGCTCTTCCATTCTGGTCATGTATCGCATGGGGTCCGACTCCTCTTCTACCCTTACCTCGTTCCAGAACCGATCGTCAAGGTCCTCGGGCAAATCCAGCACCCAGTCCATGAACGTCAGCAGTGCGCCGGCTTTCTCCTGCGAAAGGCCTTTCCGTCGCATGGTTCGCGATCAGGGCAACAAGCGGCGCAATGTCTACGCCCGGTCGGCTCCGTGCCGGCTCGGCTCCGGCGCGTTCGTACTCCGCCATGATCTCCGCCGACACGACCAGCGTCAGCAGCCCATCACGCCGCGTGGTCAGGATGCGCCCTTGGACACCACCGAACAGCGCACCCGAAAGGAGCACGTTGGTGTCGAGCACGATCCTCAACGCCCGGCCCTGGCGCGCCTCACGGCTTCTCGCACGTCGCCGGCCCGAACTCCCTATCGCCGTGCCTGCTCCCGCATCGTGGCAATGACCGAGTCGAACTCCCTGATCGAAGGCGCCGTGATCCGCTTCAGCACGACGACATCGCCCTCCGCCACCACGATGAAGTCCGTGCCCGGCTTGAGGCCGAGGCTGGTGCGGATGGCCAAAGGAACCACAATCTGCCCCCTGGCCGACATCCGCGTAGTACCCGTCGCCTGCATCACTCACCTCCCGTCGTCTTACTGGTAAGATTGTATCACACAGACGCCAGGTCGGTTGGGCCAGATTCGGACGGAGCAGACCGGAACGGCCCGAGCCTGCCATATCATCCCATCGCGGGAGTGCGGGTCCGCCCGTCTGCTTCATCGAGGGTCGGCAGTAGAAGGTCACGTCCGGCGTCCACTGCCTCTGGTACCGACCATCACGCGCGCATGGCCCTGAAGGTCGGGAAGCAGGAAGCAGCACGTTCTGCTCATCCCAGATCGGGTGAATCGTCCCGCCGCTGTCCACATGCTTGTGCGGCAGGCCGTCCGCACGGCAGACGTTCTCCTCCGTTGTGCCGTCGGGCAGCTACAGCCGCGTCAGCCGGTTCTCCCCGTCCCAAGCGTTCGTGCACGCCCTCCGGACTCGGGCCGGAACAGAGAGCGCGCAGGTGGAGCGTTGCTGAGGGTCAGCCCGCCAGCGCGAGGTCGCGAACCGGAAGGGCTGCCGTTTCGAGGCGCCCAAGGTCGCAGTTCCTGCTGGCATGGTCTATGTCTATCCCCACGAGCGACCCGTGCTCATCGAAGTCCAACACGACGCCGGGCCTGACCTCCTGCGCCTCGACGCCTGGCCTGTTCAGGAGGTCAATGTAGAGCGAGTCGGTATCCGGATAGTAGTGCAGTCGCATGGTTGTCTGCCTGGATGAGCCGCTCAGGGCTCGAAGTCTCGATCGAAGAACGCATTGTGCACCGTCACGCCGTCCTCGAGCGTCACGACACGCAGGTACTTCCCGGCCTCGGCGATGTAGCCCCAGTGTCTGATGCGCCCGTCGTCCTGTACTCTCACGCGCAATGGGTCGGCCAGCACCCGTTCGCACCAGTCGTCGTGGATATACGGGCGCTTCCGGCGGACCTGCTCTGAGTAGTACGCTGTGCTTAGCATCTTTCGTCTGCCGACGCCAGTATGTTACCAGAACGGGACCTTACCCGCCTCGCGCGTCCATCCCTCCGCGATGTTTGCCGGAACCGACGCCACAGCTCGCGTAATCTGCGACCGCATGCCGTAGGTCTCTTCCCTGTCAACTCGTCGTCGAGACGCAGCGAACCGAACCGGCTGGCCTATGGACGGCCGTCGCTTCCAGCCAGACCGCGAGTCGAACCTCGGTCTGCCCGGGCACGCTCGTCGTCTTCTGCCTTCACGTCATCCCACGATATGCCGTGAGCCGCACGCAGGCTTGCTCTCGACTCCTCGATCTTCTTCAGGAACCGTGGGTCGTTTTCGTCATGGAAGTCGAACCAGTCGTCGTCCGTCGCGAAGCCCGTCAGCACGCCTGCCGGCCTGCCGTGCTTGGTGATGATGATCTGCTCCTCGCCAGCCTCGACAAGGTCTGGATAGGTGGTCGCGCACCTCGGCGAACGGTACCTGTTTCGTTCCGGTTCTCCCTCCTCCGTCCCTACCTGGACCGGAGTTCGATCTCGCCGATGGCGTGCGGGGCGACGTCCGCCTCGACCGCCATCGCGTCGGGTCTCCCCACGGTCTTGCCCCATCCGCCGCCGACCAGTTTCACGGCTCCTCTGGTCGGCTTGTCGGACCCGTTGTAGAGAAGGACACGATCCTTGAAGATGCCGACGAGCAGGCCGGTATCGCCAACGTCAACGCGCGGACCCGGCGGCGCCGAACCAGGCAGAAGCTGCGCCAGGTGGTCTCGAATGGCGACGATCGCCCTGGCATGGTCGGGCTGACGGTTCGGAGGGCCGGGCAGATAGGCGACGGCTCCCTTGCCCACCCGGCGCGATATGTGCGGCCACATATCGTCGCTGCCCAGGGCGGTCTCCGGCGCCATTGGCGGGGCGATGCGCTTCCAGATGGCATCGGACCCAGTCACATCGCGGATGGGGGCGCCGTTCGCGACCACGAGGACACCTCCTCCTCGGACCCACGTCTCCAGCGCCGCCAGCGCCGAGGATTGCATGTACTCGGCATCCGACAGCACGGCGACGCGCGTTCCGAGCCTGGTCAGCGCACCCTCGGCGGCCATGCGTTCGTCCACGACCTCGTAGTCGGTCAGGCCCCGCATGGATTCGGCCAGGCCCATCAGGTACGGCGGAAAACCCCACTCGGGATGCAGCCACTGCGTCGTGCTCGCTATCACCAGCGCCACGTCGGTCAGGGAACGCTGCGCGTTGAGATGCCGCTTGCAGCGGGCGAAGATATCGCGCGCGCGGTCCATGTTCTGTGGATAGTCGAAATAGACCTGCGAACCGTTGCAGGCGTCCATCCAGATGCGCCGCACCTCGCGGTTGCGGTTCACATCGCCGGGCGGTTCGGTGTAGTAGGGCACACCAAAGAAGAGGCACGCCGTGGAAACGCGCCTCGTGGCGAAGTACCCGATATCTCCCGGGGTTTGGGCCGATCCGCCGCAGGCCTTCATGGCCTTCACATGGCGGCCCTGGTCGTTGCCGTAGCAGGCCGTCTCCCCGCCGTAACCGAGACTGAAGATGATCTCCTTACGTTCGCGCAAGTCGCGCCCGGACTGCGGCAGGCCGAACCCCGGAAAGTGCTTTTTCACTGTCGCCGCGGACCAGACAATGAACTCGTCCCAAGAGTCCTGGTACCAGTCCATGAAGTCGAGCCATCGGCGTCTCGGCCCGACGTTGGCCGGCTCGCGTGCGGCGCTTGTGTCGAGGGGCGGATACGCGATGGCTTCACGCGTATCAAACTGCGTCGCCCATGCCGCATTCACCCGCGCGAGCGTGCCATGCCGCTTGATGGCCCACGCTCGGAATGCCTTGCGAGCCTCCGGGTCACCACACCAGAAGCCGGGGTGCACATGCTTCTGCGGCACGAGCCAGTTGGTCATGCCCACGGGGTAGCCGACCTCGCCGTATTCCGATGGCATGGCGAGTCGGATGAACGCAATCTCGCTGCCCATCTCGGCGGCGAGGCGACGGTAGTACTCATCGTAGATGCGGCGAGTGGCGGGAGCCCAGAGCGAAAGCTGCGTCAGCGCCTCGCCGTGCTCGAGACAGCGATAGGGCACGAACTCGGGCCTATCGAGGAACCACCTGGGCGTGAAGTGGAGCCAGCAGAACGGCACATACCGGATGCCGGCCTCGCGAAGCCTGGCGGCGTTCTCCTTGAAGAGCGAGAAGTCCCATTTGCCCGGCTCGGGCTCGAGCAGCGACCACGATGGGTAGTCGCACATGGCGAAGCAGGAGATGCGCTTCAGTTGGGCGACCACCTCAGGGGTCACGGGCGGCATGCCCGGCTCCTTGCGCGTGCCCCAGTAGTGCATGAAGTGATCCACCGACAGATTGCCCGAGTAGAAGGGGATCACGGTCGGCCCTATCGCGTCGGGCAACTGGGCCGTTGTGCGCATCGGGCCGACGGCGAACAGTCCGATCAGTCCGACGCAAATGGCCAACGATAGGGTCATGGCCATAGGCTCGTGGCGCATAGTGCCTCCATTCGCCGGGCGATTCGGAAGACGGCGTAACGGGGTGCCGACTACCAGTTCGGTCCGTGCGTGTCCGTCTCTCCGATCAGGAACATCATCAGGCCGGCGGTCGCTATCTGCACGAGGGCAAGGAACATGAACAGAGGCCATCCGGCCACGAAGGCCATCCCTACATCGAGGATGCCAAACAGAATCTGGAGTGCGCAGAAGAAGTTGACCACACCGCGGATGGCCTCGATCCGCAGCAGAAGCCCCAGGCCGATGAGGGCTCCGAGCGCGCTGATGGCCGCTCCAATGTAGCTCGGACCGTCTTTGCCGGTCAGAGCAAGATCGGAGACGACGCCCCAGGTCCCGTTGAGCACCCAGTAGAGGGCGATGAGGTTATATGTCGGCTTCACCCATCGGGGTGCGCCAGGCATCACGTTCGCCGATCTCGGGGCTCGACGAGGGCCAAGACGGACGCTCGGCGGCGCGAGCGCCCGTCCGCAGAACTGGCATGACTGCGCCCCATCGGGCAACGTCGCGTTGCAGCCGGGGCACTTCTGCATGGCCGTACCTCCGACGGCTTACTTGCCGCCCTTCTTGAACCTCGCCAGGCGCTGTTCCATCTCGGCAATCGAAGCTGCAGGGCGGCCTGCCTTCTTGGCAAGGGCAACCGCTGTCGTCTGGGTTTTCGTGGCCAGTTGCCGTTGGCCAACCTTGAACTGGGCCATGGCCAGCGTGTCCAGAATGTCCGGGTCCTTGTTGTTGGATGCTTTCGCGGCCATGGTGGCGATCTGCAGGCCCACCTGATAGTTGGGCTTCTTCAACTGCGTGTCGTCGGCGACGATTAACCATGCAAGCTGGTTCAGGGGCATAGGCTCGGTCTTGTAGAACCTTGAGGCGGCCGTCAACGCGTATTTCTGCGCCTGAGCCTCATCGAATCGCGCCATGATGGCGATGCGCCCCATGGCGTAGTCCTTTTCGAGGGATTTGTCCTTGGCGATGGCGTCGTCGAGCACCTTCAGGGCCTGAGCGTACTTGCGCTGCTGCATGAGGGGGCCGATCTGCCTGTTCAGGCGCATCTGCGCCTCTTGCGCAGCCTGCTCCTTGGCCCGTTTGGCCTGGTAGGCAGCGATGTTCCACGAGCCGGCCAGGACCTGGTTCAGAGTGGGTTCCAGATCCGACATCGGGTGACCGATCCAGACGATCTGTCCCTTGCCGTCCACGACGAACGCGCTCGGGATGCCGTTTTCGCCTGCCGCGGTCATCCATGTTTTGGCCATGGTGCCCTCGGCGTCATCGGCGGCGACGTTGTAGTCCATCTTGTCGCCCATCTCCTCGACGAACTTGCCGACCTTCTCCAGGTACGCAGGATCGCGCTCCCAAACGCTGATGCCCGCAAACGTGACCTTGCCCTTGAACTTGTGGGCCAACTCGGTCAGGTGAGGGATGCTGACGCGGCACGGACCGCACCAGGTGGCCCAGAACTCGACCACATACACCTTGCCGGGCTCGAAACGCGTCACCGGCGTGCCCTTGAACCATCTGGCGACCTTGATGCCGGGCGCCTTAGCTCCAGGCCCAAGCTTGGGCTGAGCAAGCGCCCAGGGGCCTATGGCCAACGCGGCGGCCAGGAGCGCCGCTTTTGTCCATCGCATACGAGCGATCCTCCTCAATGCGGAGCCTGAGGTGCACCCCACAAGATGCAACATCATACCACCCGCAGCGCCAAGGGGTGTTGCGCTGCCTGGATGGCTTCGTCGCAGGAACCGGCGACCGTTTGACCGAATCCGCAGCCTATATCCTGACAGGAAGGCAAACGTCATGAGCGCACTGATCGTCGTCGGAACACTGATCGCAGGAGGCATCGCAACCGAGCCCGCCGCACTCGCGGCCAACAGGATGGTCGTTGTCAACGGCGAGCCAACGTTCATCCTTGGCCTCTATGAGCATCCCAAGAGCGATCTCCGGCTGCAGGAGGCTGTCAAAGCCGGGTTCAACCTGATCCACTGTCCGCCCGATACCGCAGCTCTCGACCGCGTGGGCCGACTTGGAGCCAGGGCATGGATCAACACGGGATATGCTCTCGATCTGAGCGAGGATACGGAAAAGCGCAAGGCCGCGTTGAGGGAAATGGTCGCCAGGTTCTCGCCGCACCCGGCGCTGCTCGTCTGGGAAGGCCCCGACGAGGCGCTCTGGAACTGCTGGTACGGCACAATGCAGGCGCTGGATCCCGAGCTCCGGGCCATGCGCGAAGAGGCGGCGCGCGACAGGGGGCTTGCCTCGATTCGCGAAACCGCGATGCTGTACTTCGAAACGGGGCAATGGAAACGCTGGGAGGAGTGGCGCAAACGCTTCTGGGATCAGGCCGGCAAGCCCGTTCCGGTGCCGTCAGCGCGCATGGACACCGCCGAGGAGCGGGCGACCAGGATGGGGCGTGGATTCACCGAGGGGTGTCGTTTCCTCAGGGCGCTCGATCCGGCCAGGTTCATCTGGCTGAACCATGCCCCGCGCAACAGCGTCCGCGCCATGCGCGAGCACAATCGTGCCGTAGATATGGCCGGCTGCGATATCTATCCGATCCCCGCCAACCTGCGCGTGGGACACAGCGACCTGCCCAACACTTCGCCAAGTTCGGTCGGCGAGTATACCGATCGGATGCGCGAGGGCGCGCCCGGCAAGGCTTGCGCCATGGTTCTTCAGGGCTTTGGCTGGCGGGACCTTCAAGAGAGCGTCACCGAGGCCGAGATGGAGATCGGCATCGGGCGCAGGCCGACGCTGAAGGAGCAGCGGTTCATGGCCTGGGATGCCATCGTCCACGGCGCCAATGCGATCCTCTACTGGGGCACGGCTTACCTGAAAGAGCCCGAATCGGACGAAGCAAAGGCTTTCTGGAAGGACCTGCTGACCGTCGTGCGTGAGGTGGCCGATCACGCGCGGTTCATCGCTGCACCCACGGTCACACCGGCGGCCCGCGTGCGGGTCGAGGAGCACTACGCCTCCAATGACGGAACCGGCGTTCGCGCCATGCTCAAGAAAGTCGGAGACGAGTACCTCCTGATCGTGGTCAACGAAAACGGCTGCGGCGTGACATTCACCGTAAGCGGCTTGCCGGCCGCCCTCGATGGACGTAGTCTGGAGCGGATCGGAGGAGGTGACGGCCCCACCGTCGGCGGAAGGGCATTCACCGACGGCATCCGCGGCTACGACGTCAGCCTCTACAAGCCTCGCGGCCGATAGCAATACCCTGATCGGCAGCAAGGCCGATACCCCCGCCCCCTCCGGCGGGCGGGGGCAAAGGGGAGGGGGGGCGTGTCGCATAGCCCTCACCCAACCTCTCCCGCGCACGGCACGTCGTTGACGACCGGGGGTTA
>DYKI01000298.1 GCA_020722705.1 Chthonomonas calidirosea
TGATAACAAACACCGGTGAGCCGCTCGATCACTGCGGCCACCCGTGGCAGTGTCCAGAGCTCGGTCCCGAAACCGTGCGCCCGGGCGCCTTGCCGCAATGCCTCATCCACCTGCCGGAGTTGCTCGTCGTTCAGCTTTGGCGGCCGGCCAGCACGGCCCGCACCGCGAATCCAGCCCGGCGCATCGGAGCGCCAGTCCTCATACCAGCGGCTCACGCTCTGGCGACTCACATGGAGTTCCCGGGCGATTTCCGCCTGCGTCCGCTTACCCGCGGCGAACAAGCGTGCCGCCCGTCGGCGGCGCTGTTGCATCGCCGCAAAATCCCGCCGAGGCGCACCAACTCGTGTCATGCCAACTATGGTAACGCATGGCGGCCACCGTTGCCACTGTATTATGCGAGATGCAGTAAATATTGGGAGTGACGCCGGAATGAATTAGCGATCTGATCGCCACCCGGCAAGCGCAGCGGCCTGCGCCTTTCCTTTCAGGTTCGTGCCGTTCCAGATCGGGTCACGCTCCCAAAGCGGTGCACGCGGTCGGTACAGCGTGCCGCGGATAGGGTGTCGCAGCACGCAGGCAAGGACAAAAGTACCTTCCAAATCAATCGGTTGCGAGTTTGGCCACAGCCTTGCTTCTCAGAGCAGCGCGTGATGAAGGATACGGCCACAGGGTGGACTCAAGGCGAAGGGTTCTTTCCTCTCTCCCGACCCACCTCCTCTCCCTCAAAGCCCCTGTGCCACATGCACACCCCGCATGCCTTCCACTCCTTCGTCTTGAGTCCTTTCTTTTCTCTGCGCCTCGGCGGAAATGCACCTCAGGCGCGGCGCGCCGGTCGAAACGTCGCGCCCGCAGGACCAGAGGAATCCTGCAGCAGGGCGTAAAGACTCCGGTTCGGAGGGCCGATAGGAAAATCAGATGAAACAACAGCGCCAACAGCAGATCGCCGAACTGACCCGTCTGCTTCGATTCCAGCAGTCGCTGCTGAATCTCTCCGCCAAGTGCTCCAAGCCGGACTCGCTGCGGAAGCGGCCAGCCGCTGCGCCATCGCGCACGCTGGAGCAGTTGGCCCGCAAGGTAGAAGCGCAAGCAAGCTGAGTGCTAACCGGGTCCGCCGGGGATTTCCGGCTTCGGCCATCACCTCCTCGCCGCCCTCCGGGGGGCTGATGTACGGCCTCTCCTTGCGTCCCGCATTTTCTTTTGCCCTAGCCCCAATACTGTTCACTTAAGAACATTTCTGTGCTGTTCTGTTTGGGTCAGAAGGCTCCAGGAATGGCCCGTCCCGTTACGTCCTTGCCTGCCGGGAGCCGCATCACTGACTACGTTAGTCTCGGCGTGATCACGGAGTTCTTCCCTCTCCAGAACGTGAGTGAGGCGTTGACCAAAACCAAGCGCGCCGGCGTCCGTGAGCGGGATCTCCCCGCGCACGTGGTCGTCTACTACGTCATCGCCCT
>DYKI01000127.1:0-8042 GCA_020722705.1 Chthonomonas calidirosea
GAGGGCGAGCCGTGGGAGGGCGAGCCGCGGGAGGGCGAGGCTCCCGCCGAGCCGTCCTTGTCTCCTTCCCCTTGCTGGGGCCGTTCGCCCCCCCCCTTGCGGAACCGCCGGAAGATGCTCGCGCTCATCTGGCACCAATCCTCCGCCGGCGTTGGTTGAGTGCGAAGCGTATCGAACCCCAGCCGCAAGTCATTTGGCACCAATGCAGTAGAGGTGCTTTTCACCCCGAATGACGATGCGCGAACCCACGTAAGCGGGCGTGGCGTTCACCTCCTCGCCCAACGGGCACTTGGCCAACACCTTGAAGGTCCGACCCGTCTCCAGGATGAACGTGGTGCCGTTCACGGCAGTCAGGTAGATTCGCCCCCCCGCCAGGACCGGGGAAGAGCGAACCGTCTCGGCGATGTCCCCATCCCACACAGGCTTGCCCGTCTTGATGTCCACGCAGGTCAGCCACCCCTCGGTCGCGACCAACAGCATTAGGCCGTCGTACACAAGCGGACTCACAATGTCGGGGAGGCCGTCGCCTGCGGTCCAAGCCACACCCGACTTGGTAACATCGCCTCTGCCGTCGGGCCTGATCGCCGCCGAGTTCGAGCCCTGATTGGCCACAAGTACATGGCCGCCCCCGAACACGGGCGAGACGGCTACCTCACCGCCGAGCACCTCGGCGCGCCAGAGCTCTGCACCGTTGTGGGGATCGTAGGCGACCACCCGTGGGCTGGCAGTCGTTATGAGCTGTTCCTGACCGCCCGCGTTGATGACGATGGGTGTGCTCCACGATGAGCCCATGTCGCGCTTGATCTGCCACACCGTCTTGCCCGAGACAAGATCGAGCGCCATAAGCGAGGACTTCCCATCGTCGCCGTGCCCCTGATCGAGCTGCACGATCAGCCCGGAACCGTAGATTGCCAGCGAGGCTGCGTGTCCGTACGGGTTCTCCAGTGGCCCCAGACTGCGGCTCCACAGCAGCTTCCCGTTCATGTTGAGACAGGCGACATCGCCCGTAACGAATACGGCGCAGACCCGCGCGCCGTCGGTCGCCAGGGTACTTGGCGCGTAGCCGGTGTCTGCCTGCACCTTGGGCACCGTCACGCCTGCAGGTACCGGTATGGAGGTCCGCCAGACCAGCGTCCCCGTGTCGAGGTCGAACGCATACACCTCGCGCTTGGAAGCATCGGCGCCGCTCAGGAACACTCGCTTGCCCCAGACGATGGGCGAGTTCTTGCCTGGCAGCGGGATGGCTGTCTTCCACAGCACGCCCTCGCCGCGTGCGCCGTCCCATGCCATCGGAGGCTTCCGGTCGGCGGCGACTCCCGTGCCCTCGGGACCTCGGAACCTTGGCCAGTTCTCGGCCCAGCCCGGCGCCAGCGACGCACGTATGGCAACGGGAGGCCGCTTAAGCAGGCCCGGATCGGCGGGCAACGCCGCTGCGGCGTTCGGATTTGTCCCGTCGGTCGGCATCGGCACCAACTGCGTCCCCGGGCCGCTAAGCGTTCCGCCCACAGGCTGCGCGACAGTTCCGGCACCTGTCCCCGCGCCGGAGGGCGCCGCGATTGGGAGCGCTCCTGCTGCGGGCGATTGGGCACTGGCCGGTGACGCCTGGCTGGACGATCTGGCGACGTTCTTGGGGGCGCGCTGGGCTGCGCGCGCATATTCCGCCAGGGTATCGTGCCGCGCCAAGACCGCCAGAGTCGCCAACGTCCCTGCGAAAACCCCTCCGAGTCCTATGACCGTTCGGCGCGTCGCCTCTGCCGATTGGCGCGCTCGCGTAGCCGCATCGGGCCGCGGTGTCGGCGCAGGCGCTGTGTACGCTTTGACGACCTCGCCGGCGAGGAGGTAGATGACGACCAGGGTCAGCAGTATCCACGCCCCGCGGACGGCAAAGTCGCGATGACGCAGATAGTCCTGGCGCACGCGCCTGTCTTCACTGCGGACACGTGCCTTCAGCGCCTCGTCACCGGGATGCAGGGTGAGGTCATGCTGCAGACCGATCAGCACGATTGCTTTCGCCGGGTCCTCACGACGGCTTGCGATGGCGTTGGCCATCATCAAAGCGAGTACCACGACGCCGACGACCAGAGCGACCCGGGCCGTGTTGCGCGCCGCGATCAGCCCGACCGGAACATGATTGAGGTTGCCGCGCTCTGCGCCGGCGGCCATGTCAGCCCCTGTTGCACTCATTGCAGTGTGATCAGCCCCAGCCGTTCATGTTCGACCGGACAGGACATGTAGCATCGGGCACACGAAAGGCAGCCGCCCTTATCTGTTTCGTAGTCCTCGCGGCGTCGCCTGATCGCCAAATGCACCAGCTTGCCGCCGATGACCAACCCGACCCATGCACCCAACAGTGTGGACCCGATGTCAAATCGGCGTCTCACATTGACGGCGGTGGCGTAGGCAGCCTCGAAAGGTTGCGCCAGTTGCCGGTACGCGTCGGTCTCTTCCGTGGTTCCCCGCACTCTCCCCTGCTCCTCCGCCCAGAGCCGCTCGGCAAGCCGGACGTCGCTGTGGGTCCTGGCAAGGACCGGAGCGGCGGCATAACCAAGGATCGCAGTGGCGGCCATGAGCAGAGGCGTCACCATCAGCGCCCTTGTAAGGCTCCTCCGTGCCTCGATTCGCGCTCCTGCGGGTTCGGTCGGCGTCGGAGGGTGAATCGCCCCAAACGGGCACTCGTCTGCGCAGAGATGGCAATGAAGGCACTCGCCCGGCGTGATTCTGACCCGCCACCTCGCCAGGACCGACGCCCAGCGGAGCAGGACGCCGTAGGGGCACAGATACCGGCAATATGGCCTCCCGACGCGCGTGCCCAGCAGAAGGAGCCCTGCTCCGAACGCAATGACGCCCCAGTGTCCCCCCAGCCGATAGAGCGGGATGAACGGGTCATAGGCGCAGACAATGAAGCTGGCGCCCGTCCATGCAAAGAGCACGGCAACGCCGAGGTAGAGATACGGAAGCAGTCCCAGCGTATGGTCCACCAGCGGGGGCGTCTGGATGGGCCTGAGCGTCACCAAATCCTGGATCGCACCCAACGGACAGGCCGAGCCGCAGAACACGCGCCCAACGAACATGGCGAACACCAGCGGGATCAGGAAAAACGCGCCAACGGTGAACGGCAATCGGTACCCGGGATCGCCCAGCGCGAGGGCGACATTCTGGATCGAACCGACCGAGCATACGCAGCCGAGCCGATAGAACCCGAAGTACAACATCGAGAAGATCACCAGCATGCGGACCCCGGTCCTCGACCGCGTTCTCAGAAGGAACCACGACCCCAGCGCGAGCACCACAATCAGCACAACCACGTCTATGGAGGCGAACATATCGGCCCGGGGACCGGGCTCGGTCGGCGTCGGCGGGAAGTACCCGGATGAAAACTCGGGCGGCGGCTGCTTCTTCTGCTCCTGCGCGCCCGCAGCAACGGCGGAGACAACGCCGAGACACGCCGTCAGGATACGCAGGATGGGAGCAGCGGCTGTACCGCGCGTCGGAGTTGTTGCCTTGCGCACGTCAATCGCCACCTTCAGGCCTCAGCCCTTCATCCGCGTCTGGCCGTACGGATGAGGTACGGACGTGATGCCGGCACGCGCACGAACGCCTGAGACGGGCAGACCTTGGCAATGGCGCACTGGTTGCAGTTGACGCACCGATCATGGCGAATCTGCAGGTGCAGCGAGCCGTTGCCGAACCGGTTGCAGCCGTTGACGCATATGCCGCAACCGATGCAAGCGGATTCGTCAATGAACATCTCGTAGAATGGGTCCTCGACGAACCGCCGCTTGATGGCATCCACCGGACAGCGGTTGTTCTCGGCCGCGAGAGTATTGCCGGTCCGTTTGTCCTTGAGAAGTCCGAAACACAGCTTGCAGTAGCCGCACAGGGCGTAGGTGTGGACGCATTTGACGGCCGAAGGCGTGACAACGCACTCGGTTGCGCACTTGCCGCACTGAATGCACTTCGAGGGGTCAATCTGCCAAACGGTCGGCTCGGACCGTTCGCCCCGCGCCAGAGCGCCCAGCGCGCCGCCGGCCGCGACGAGTCCGCCGATGCGCATGGCACCGGCAATCACGTCGCGACGCGACCGTTTGCCGCCGGAGCCGGTGTCTTCCTTTCGATGGCCTTCAGCCATGCTTCTCACGGTCCTTTCTCAGCGAGGCTCGGTATGCCTGCGCCCTGTCCAAGCCGCAGTGCGACAGCGACCGGCACCGCGAGCATGCGAAATCGGCCACACATGGCGACTTCCGCCCGATGTCCTTGCGCGTCGCCAGTGTCCAGACGCCTATGCCTGATCCCGCTGCAGCACTCAGTCTCAGGACGCTAAGCAACCACTGCCGGCGTCCGATCAGATCACGCACGACCTGCCTCCGTACGTTGGAATACCCGGACGGCCTTGATGCCTCTGTCCAGGACAGCGATCCGGCCATCCGGATATGCTGCGATGTCCAGGCCTACCACCCCCTGCGACAGTCCCTCATGGCCCACCACCATGCCCTCGAAATGGCCATTGGCACTGTATACCTTGACCCTCGGAATGCCCTTTTCAGCCGTGACGTAGTCGCCGCCGGGCAGGAGCGCGATGTCCGTTGGGTTGCAGCACCCGCAGAAGCCGTCCGCCTCCTGCGATTCCTCGCCCCAGCTCCACCTGGGCGAGCCGTCAGGGTCGTAGATTTCTATCTGGTGCAGACCGGGGTTGACAATATGCACCGAGTCGTCTTCACCGACAACAACGTCCAGATGCGGGCTCGGGACGATTAGGCCGCTGTAGTCCCTCTTTGGATCCTTTTCGGCCAGATAGCCGAGTATGCGTCCGCTTGTGTCGCACCGCGCCACGCGCCTCGAAACGGCATCCGCAAGATAGACGGCCTCAGAGCCGACTGCGATACAGGTGATGTGGCCTTCGGCTCCGAGCGTCGCCCACGTTTCCGTTCGCGTCATTTGCGGGCGAGCGACCTCCACATTCGGCCCGACACCGATGAAGAGCGCGCCGGATGTGGCGGTGATGCATGTGGCGTCTCCGGCGATCTCGATCTGGGCCGGCAAGCCGGGGCGCCCGGATCGGTCAGGACCGGCAGGGTCTTGGAGGCGGGCCACCACACAGCTTCCCGCAACCCACAGGCTGCCGTCCGGGCCGACGCTGATGCCCGTTGGGTCCGGTATCTCGATGTCAACCTGCTCCACCTGCGTGTACTTCAGGAGCGCGGGATCGGTCGGGGCGATGGAATCGTCGCTATGGACCATTGGGCGAGAGCGGGCGCAGCCGGCGCCGACGGCGGATACGGCAACCACCGCCGCGCCACCGAGCATCATCTCTCGGCGCGATATGAAGGCGCCGCCAGGTTGGTCCCCTTTGCCGATACGATCGGGAGTTGGCTGGGGCATTGGATCGTTCACCTCTATCTTCCATACGCCGCATGGCGTCTCCGGCGCGCCCGAAGGCAATCCCTCGATCGGCATTGCCTCGCGTCTCCCGAGGTAGCGTACACGGTCATCGTGCAAGCTCAAGGCACACCATGCGATGCAGATCGCGCACAAGCAGCCTGGTCCCGGCCGGGGCCATCGGTCCCCATGCCTCTGGTCCATCGAGGACGCGCGCTTGGCCGACGCGCTTGTATGCTGCCGGCGTTGCCTCGATCGCGCTCAGGCTGCCGCTGTCGCTCATGGCCAGCAGCATGCCGTTCCAGACCATGTAGGGACCGAGCCCGAAGCGATCGGTGCCGCTCGCCCAGAGGGGCTTGCCGGTGGAATCCAGGCACACCATCTGCCCTCCGGGCTTGACGGCGTAGATGTGGCCCTTGTAGAACACCGGCGTCTGCTGATCGGAACCGAGCACGTTCGGCTTGAACCGCGCCGTGACCGTGCACGCGAACTTGCCTCCGACGTCGGAGACCCTGACCATCATCGCGCCCGAATCGTAGCCTCCCGTAAGGAGCAGACGGTCGTCACCCATCCAGACCGGCGTCGGCACGGTGGCCGTATTGATGACCCAGTCCAGGTTCTCCCACAGGACGCGTCCATCGGCGGAAGCGACACCGACCACGCCACCGCTGCCACACCACACATACTGCGCGACGCCGCCCACCGTGATGGGCAGGATGGACGAGTGGGTCATCACCCACCCGCGCGGATTTGGCGTCTTCCACAGCTCTTTGCCCGTAGCCAGGTCGAATGCGGTGATGAGGGCCGGACCGCCGGTTCCGAGCACCACCCGGCTGCCGTCAATCAGCGGACACTGGCCTGCATACCACTCGGGCACGGTGACGCCGTACTTGGCCACGAGATCGTGCTGCCAGATGATCGCTCCAGTGTCGGCATCCATGCAGGTGAGGTGGCACTTGGGCCCCAGCGTTACGACATACTTGTCGGTTACAGCGGGGATCGTCCGAGACATGCCGTGGTTGCGCTTCACGGAGACCGGGTACGAACGGCGCCATATTTCCTCGCCTGAGACCAGTGCAAAGCATCGAACGGCGTCGGCCTGTCCCGCCTGATCATAGTCAATGACGTAGACCCTGCCGCGTCTGACGACGGGAGCTGCGTAGCCCTCGCCCAGTTGGACTGTCCACACTGCCCTCGGCGGCGACGACGCCCAGTCGAAGTTCAGTTTCCCGGAGGTTTCGAGCACTCCATTGCGGGCGGGGCCTCGAAACCATGGCCAAAGACCGGGGACGCCGTCGGCGATCCGGACCGTGTGCGAAAAGCTCGTGCCTCCGGTTCCTCCCCGGGAGGGCGAGGCTCCCGCCGAGCCGCCCGCTCCTGCCGAGCCAAGGGCGCCCGTGCCGGTATGCTGCTCGATTCCGAGGGGACGTTCGTGTACAGGCGTCGGGCGCAGGTAGCCGTGCACCCACCACCCGATCCACAGGGCAGCGCCTGCTGCGATGGCCGTCGGCACGACGACCGCTATCCACCTATGTCCCACGCGATACCTCAGTCCTGACGTGACGTCCGGGCGCATGATACCTGAGCTTCAATGGCGGAACCGAGCGAGCGTCCACGGGGTATGATGATGTAATGGGCTATCCGGCCAGGGTCCTTCGGATGCCGGGAAGCCCCGCCCGGCAGTTGCGTGCAACGCGCATCGAAACTCCGGGCCAGAAAGCATCTTGGAGGGTAACCATCGTGCGTCGGCGACTCGGTTTCACGCTCATTGAACTCCTGGTAGTCATCGCAATCATCGCCATCCTGGCCGCTATCCTGTTTCCGGTCTTCGCCCAGGCGCGCGAGAAGGCACGTGCAGCGGCCTGCCTCAACAACCATCGGCAACTCGGCACGGGGCTGATGTTGTACATCAGTGATTACGACGAGACTTATCCGATCACGTTCTACATGTCGGTCGAGAGCGGCGGAACGCCCTGCATCCTGACATCGTTTCAGGCGTTGCAGCCGTATCAGCGGAACTCTCAGATGGTGGTTTGTCCGTCGGATGCCACACGGCTCGATTTCGCTGCAGGAACCGCCCTCATGGGTTTCCCTCCGCCCTGCTCGGCCAATCCGCCTGTCACGATCCTGAGCTACCAGCCCAACATGCGGCTGATTGATGTCGGCGACCCGAACTACCTTGTGAACCCCTATACCGGATTCACGGGTCGCCCCGTCAGGCGGCTGGCGGAAGTGGAGTTTCCTGCTGATACCGGCGCCTACGCCGATGCCACCATCGCCCTTCAGGGCGGCACCGCCAACTACACGACGTACGACCTTCCGGTTCAGGCCCGGCATTCCTCAACCATCAACGTCTGTTACGCCGACGGACATGCGAAGGTCATGCATGTCAAGCCGGAGCTGGGGGCCGATGGCGTGCAGCTTGGCGGCTTGCAGCTTGACGGGCAGTCCATACGCTCATGGCTGATCACCGACGGCGGCCCGTATTCGGGCAAGCGCCAGGTCTGGGGCATTCCGTTCCAGCTTCCTGATGGGTCGTGGGGCATACGCTGACTGCCGCCTGCTCTCGGCTCTCAGCTCTCGGCTCTCAGCTCTCAGCTCTCGGCTCTCAGCTCCATGAGGATTGTGCATCTTGCAGCCGGCGCGGGCGGCATGTACTGCGGTGC
>DYKI01000127.1:8142-9522 GCA_020722705.1 Chthonomonas calidirosea
GCTCCATGAGGATTGTGCATCTTGCAGCCGGCGCGGGCGGCATGTACTGCGGTGCATGCGCTCGCGATACGATGCTGGCGCGCGGCATGATCGCCCTGGGCCACCGTTTTGAGATCGTCCCGCTGTACACACCGCTCCGCTTCGACGGCAGCGATCCTTTGCCGTCCAGCCGGATATTCCTGGGCGGCATCAACGCATATATCGAGCAACATGTGCCCTTCTGGCGGTTCGTTCCCAGAGCGCTTCGCGGCATTCTTGACAGCCCGCGCGCGCTCAACTGGGCAACAAGGTTCGCTGTCTCCACCAAAGCGGAGGACCTCGGTCCCATGATGCTGTCGGTCCTGCAGGGCTCAGGCGGCAAGCAGGCGGGGGAGTTCGCAGATCTTCTCGCGTACATTCAGTCCAGCGCGAGACCCGACGCCGTCAGCATCACGAACTCTCTGCTGACCGGAATCGCACCGGACATCAAGCGGAAGCTCGGCATCCCGATCGTATGCGGCCTACAGGGCGAAGACACGTTCGTCAAGGCGACACCAGAGCCGTTTCGATCTCAAACGATCGAACAGCTTCGGGCCAATGCGACCTCGGTTGACGTGTTTCTGTCTCCGGGCAATGCCTATGCTGAGACGATGGCCGAGTTCCTGCGCCTTCCGAGAGAGAAGATCCACGTTGCCCGAGTCGGCGTGGACGCCGCGCCATATCGGCAGGACGCGCGCACCCGGCCATCGCCCTTCACTGTCGGGTACCTAGGCGTGATCACTCCGCTCAAGGGCCTCGATCTGCTTGTTCGCGCGTTCATCGAGCTCCGACAGCGGGGCGCGGACGTGGACCTCGCCATCGCTGGTAAGGTACTGAACAGAGCCTATTGGACCGAGCAGGTGCGGCGTCTGGAGGAAGCCGGCGTGTCAACGCATGTTCGTTACGCCGGCGAGCTGCCGTTCGCCGACAAGGTACGCTTCCTTCACGGCTGCTCGGCGTTCTGCATGCCGAGCAGACAACCGGAGACAAGAGCCGTCGCCGCGCTCGAAGCTCAGGCGGCCGGTCTGCCGGTGATCGTGCCGGACACCGGGATCTTCCCCGAAATGCTGGAGATCACTCAGGGCGGTCTGATGTACGCAAGCGGCGACAGCGGCGGCATCGCCGAGGCCGTGACGGAGTTGATGCGCGATCCCGAGTCGGCAGCCCGCATGGGCGAAACCGCGGCCGCAAAGGTCAGTACCCACTTCACCCCCGAAAGGCTCGTGCGCGAAACGCTCGCCGCCCTCGAAGATGTCCTTCCTGGCGCTTGAGCGGGAGGGCGAGGCTCCGCCAAGCCGCGGGAGGGCGAGGCTCCCGCCGAGCCGCGGGAGGGCAAGGCTCCCGCCGAGCCGTGGGGGGCCG
>DYKI01000299.1 GCA_020722705.1 Chthonomonas calidirosea
GCGAACTGGTTCGAGTATTGCCGGGGGAATCCGGTCAATGCGGTCGATGGAACGGGGCAGTCGCCTATTGTGAACTGGCAGGGGTTGTTTGGACGCATACTCAGCCTGGCGGCGACGCTCGGAGCAATGACCGTGAAGGCGCAGTTCAACAAGCCCTTCGCCTGCTTGTTCGCATCATGGAGTGCCTCTATGGGCCTCGAGTTCGTTGGTTGGCTCATGGCCGACGGGTTTCAGTTCGACGCCTGGGGGCTTGTCGGGATTGCGGCCATGCTCGAAGGCGCGTTCATGACGGCGTACGTCTTCTCGAGCCCTTCCGAGATGACCGCGAACCTAACGATCGCCGGGCAAGTTGAGTCCTTCTACACGGGATACGTAGCGCTGCTTGCCGCGACCATCCTGGTCCTTGACATCGAGGTCGAGCACTCCCTGGGGTACCTATGAGCTGCACGCCACATGCCGCCCTGGGCGGTCTTGACGCCGGGCATGCACAAGCCGTAGCGGCCTACTGCAGTGCGGCTGAGCGCTGGCGGATCCGCGTCCGCGGACTGCTACGATTCCAGCGAGGGTTCTTCGCTGTGTCCGTTGCCCTTGCGATTGGGGTAATCGTGTGGCGGACGAGCGAGGGCAGCGTCCGTGTCACGGACGTTGCACTCGTGGTAACTCAGATGCTCTGCGGTGGGGCGATCCTGCTGCAGACCTGGTCGGCACCGGCTTGGCTGATCCGACCAGCAACGCGACTCGCACAGGTAGCGAGCTTGGCTGATCTGCCGGTCCTTCTGGATGCCCTTAGGCTAGGTGCCCTCGACTCGCGGTCCTTGGATGTGCTCGCCGAAATGATCGATTGCCTGCCCGAGGAGATGGTGGATGCCATACCCGACGACGCGCGGGAGGCGATGCGGGCATACCTGAGTCCGCGCTACGCTTGGGCGAACGTACCGTTGGCATCCGCGGCGCTCGAATACCATGTGCGTGCCCAGGACACTCGCGTCTTGAGCGCATTGGATCGGCTGGTGGACGCGTGCGAACATGAGCCTGAACGCTCGCAGCTCTTGCCGAAGGCTCTGGCCTGTCGTGAACGACTGCAACGAATCCACGCCAACAAGCTCCTCTTGCGTCCGTTGGTTGGGGAGAAAAGCGCGGGCCGCAACATGGGGCGCGCCACCGCCCAACGCGCCCAGGATCCTAACGAAGGATGGCCAACATGCTCGTGAGCCGCAATGGGCAGCCCCACGTCAACGACCTCAACGGCAATACCCTGCCCGGCGGCGGACGGCTGAGCACCTGGGACAGTCAGAACCGCCTCGTCCAGTGCGTCTCGGGCGGGAACACCACCCAGTTCGTCTACGGTCTTGTCCGCGCCGGGGACAGTGGGACCAGCCGCCACAAGTTCGTCGGCTCGCTGGGCCACACGTCCGAAGATGAGACCGGCCTGATCTACATGCG
>DYKI01000300.1 GCA_020722705.1 Chthonomonas calidirosea
AAGGCGACCGCCCCGGAGGGGTTTGAACTCATGCCAGGAGGAATGGTCATGATTGATCCGAAAGAGTACCTCGAAGCCGGAATGACGTTGCACGGACACAAGTGCCCGGCCATGCCGCTGGGCCTGCGGGCCGGGGCCGCGGCCATGAACAGGCTGGGCGTCAAACGCGCCACCGACGGGCAGTTGCTCGCCCTGGTGGAGCTGGGCGACGGCCATTGCGCCCACTGCTACGCCGACGGCATCCAGATGATCACCGGTTGCACCTTCGGCAAGGGCAACATCAGGCAGCTCGGGTACGGCAAGTTCGGGCTGACCCTGGTGGACAAGGCGTCCGGCAAGGCGGTACGGGTCGTTCCGCGGGCCGAGGCGCAGGCGGCCATCAAGCAGACGCCGTTTTTCAAACAATACCGTGAAAAGGGCATCCCGGCGTCGCAGGTGCCGGACGAGGTGGTCGCTCCCCTGGTCGAGCAGGTGATGAACGCCCCCGAGGAGCAGATCCTCAAGATCGGGGAGGTCTTCGACTACCCGGTCGAAAAGCCGACAGAAAGCTTCGCCTCGTTCGTCTGCGACCGCTGCGGCGACATGGTGTCCGAAAAATACGGGCGCCTGTTCGAAGGCCGCCAGGTGTGCATCCCCTGCCAGGAGGCACTGCTGGCGGGCGCTGAAGACTAGGACGGGCCGGGCCCATCCCGGCGGAAAGGAGTGCCGCCATGATGACCTCGGTGATTGCCGGAACCGTGACCCTGGTTTTCACGACCCTGCTGACCATCGCCGGGGTGGGCGCCGCCTTCATTCTGATCCCGGTCTTCATCGCCCTGGGCATCGAGATCCACGTGGCCATGGCCACGGCGCTGCTGCTCAACTCGATCGCCATGACCTTCGCCAGCTGGCGCTTCGTCAAGGCCGGGCTGGTGCTCTGGAAGGTGGCCGTGCCCATCCTCGTGGTGGCCACCGCGCTCTCTCCACTGGGCGCCTGGGTCAGCCAGGGCCTGGATAGGGCCGTGCTGCTGTGGGGCTTCGTGGTCTTCCTGCTGTTCGCGGCCGGGATGATGCTCTTTTACCAGCCGCGCGAGCGCGAGGTGGAGACCTCGCGAGGCAAGCAAATCGCGTACGGCGTCGCGATCGGCGCCCTCGCCGGATTCCTGGGCGGATTGCTGGGGGTCGGCGGGGGCAACTTCATCGTGCCGGTGCTGGTCTGGCTGGGCATCAACCCCAAGAAGGCCTCGGCCACGTCGTCGTTCATCGTCATCTTCTCGTCGTTTTCGGGCTTTCTGGGGCACGCGAGCCTTGGAAGCATCCAGTACGGGTTGCTGGGCCTGACCGCCGTCGGTTCCGCCCTGGGCGCCGTCATCGGCGCCTGGCTCATGACCGAGAAACTCAAGCGCCGCCAGGTCCAGTTGATCATCGGCATCGTCTTGCTGGGGATCGCCGCCAAGATG
>DYKI01000128.1:0-4327 GCA_020722705.1 Chthonomonas calidirosea
AGGGGATAGCGCGTTCGTGCGGTATCCTCATCTCCAACTGGATACCAAGCAATGACACGAAGAAGCGATGCGCCGGCGATGAATGCGTTCCGGATCGTGAGGGCCATGCTGGTGGCCCTCGTGCTGACTCCTGTGTGCTGCTATTGGGCTCAGGATCAGGGCGTGGACCGCATTTTCTCCCTTATGGTCCCGCCAGTGGTTCTCACGCTCCTGGTGGCTGTCGCCAACCGGCTGATCCTCGTCCGGAGCTCGCGCCTGGCCATGACGCAAGGCGAGCTGGTCATCGTCTACGCCATGCTCACCGTGAGCTGCGCCATGGCATCCGAGTGGATGGATGTGATCGCGCCCTACATCCACTCCTATGGCCTGTTCGCCGATCGCAACGAGCGCTACCGGAGCAAGGTGCTCCCCTACGTCAGCGACTGGCTGTTCTTCAAGGACGCCAAGGAGCTCGAGGCGTTTGGCGCGGGCGGCAAGCCGTTCCGGTTCTTCGTGTCGCAGCTTCATCTCTGGTGGCCGAAGATACTCGCATGGACGGCCATCATCAGCCTCGTGTGTCTGGCTATGCTGTGCATCAACATGCTGATGCGCGACCAGTGGACCAATCGCGAGAAACTGGTGTTCCCGATCATCCAGCTTCCCATGGCCATCGTCAACGAGGGCAGCGGCGGCTCGGCTCTGCGCAGCAGGTACGTACTGGGCGCGATGGCCGTGATGCTGGCCATTGACATGCTCAACGGTTTTGCGTTTCGCCATCCGGCCCTGCCGAGGGTGAACGTGCGGTTCCTGGGCGACATGAGCCAGTGGTTCACCACCGAGCCGTGGAATCAGGTCGGCTGGACGCCCATCGGCATCTTCCCCTTCATGGCGGCCATCGGGCTCTTCATGCCGACCGATTTGCTCTTCTCGTGCATCTTCTTCTTTTTCGTTCGCAAGGGCATGCAGGTTGCCGCTGCCGCCCTCGGTCACGAACAGGGAGTGTTCGGCGGCGGAGGGCTGGTGCCCAGCGCGCCTTACTTCAGCGAGCAATCGTGGGGCGCGTTCCTCGGCCTCTTCTGCACGGCCGTCTGGGTTTCACGAGGCTATCTGCGCGAGGTGTGGCAGGAGATACGATCCGGCCAATCGGAGGCGCGAGCCGTTCCCCATCGGCTGTCGTTCGTCGGACTGATCGTCAGTCTTGGCCTGCTGGGCTGGATCGGCGTGGGGATCGGGTTGTCCTGGCCCTTCGTCATCGGCTACACACTGGTGTTCCTCGCGTTCAGCATCGCCATGACGCGGCTTCGGGCGCAGCTCGGGCCGCCCACCCACGAAATGGCGTTCATGGGGCCGAACCAGTTGATGGTGGACTTCCGGGGCACCCAGGGGCTGGGCGAGGGCTTCATCTCGCGCACGGTGACGACATTCCACTTCATGAACCGCATCCATCGGACCCATCCCATGCCCCACCAGCTCGAGAGCATCAAAATGGCCGAGATGGCGCGAGTGAATCAGCGCGGCGTGTTCATGGCCATCCTTCTTGCCACCATAGCGGGCAGCATCTTCGGGCATCTGGTGCGCATCTATCTCGGCTATCGGTGGACCCCTGCCGACGTGGCCGGCGACACTGCGGGCGTCATCGGTCAACTTACCGACAGTCCGCGCCCCCCGAACATTGCCGCCATCGCCGCCGTGGCGCTCTCGTTTGCCTTCGTGCTGATCCTCGATGTGGTTCGGTTTCGGGTGCCAGGGTTCCCGCTGCATCCGGCCGGATACGCGCTGACCATGAACTTCGGCGTGGATTACTACTGGTTCGGACTGCTCATCGTCCTGCTCGTGAAGGTCTACGTGCAGCGGTACTACGGCCTGAAGGGGTACGACAAGCTCCGCATGGTTGCCATCGGCCTGCTGCTCGGCGAGATGGTGGCCGAAGGCGTATGGGGCACCGTCGCCATGGTTACGCGCGAGGCAACGTACAGCATCTCCATCAACGGACGTCTGGGCTGGACGCAATAGGGCGAACGCAGCCCGGCCGTTGCCGTTGTCCCCTCTCCCGCGCAGGGTCGCGTGAGACGCAGTGCCGGCGTGGCGCGCCGGAGAGGGTCAGGGTGAGGACAGTTCCCGACAACCCGATATCCTATTTTGGCGCTTGCCTCGGGCGGCTCACTGCTTTCGCGGGTCCAGGATCCGCCCCACGAACAGGATAGTTCCGGTCCGCCGATCCCGGATGTAGAAGAGGAACGGCCTGTCCGCTCGAAACACGGGCGCGGGACGCGGCGCGCTTCGCTTCATTGCCACGGCCGTCGCGGCTGCGGCCACCGTGCCCGTCTCGTTGACCTCCACAAGGGCTTTGTGCAGCACGTGGTCAATATACGAATCGCGCGAGCCGGTCATGCCCGAGAAGTCGGCGCCGGACGTGAACGCCTTGCGCATGCCCAGCGCCTTCAGGATCGGCTTCATCTCGAAGGTGCCCCAGAGGGCGCGGAACCGCGGCACCGCAACCCGTACCTCCTGTGGGCGCAACGCCTTCTGCCAAGCAGCGAGGATCGCCGGCTTCAGGCTCCGCTCCATCGCTGTGAGGCCGCCTGAACGCTCGGGCAGCACAAACACCATGGCCAGCCGACCGCCTTTGTACGGCATCTCAAGAAGGTGGGCACCGGCGACTTTCGCGTACGGGAACATGCCCTTCCGGTTCATCATGGGCACGCGCACCTTGCCTGCTCCCGGCACGGCGAAGTCCTGCAGCAGGGTGTACTCAGGCCTGAACGCGACCGCCCAGTTGCCCTTGAAATACATCGCGTTCACCAGGACCAGCGTCGTCTCGCCGGTGAGCGCGCCGCGATACAGCAGGTCCTTGATCTTCCGGCGGGTCTTCGCTTCAACCCAGCCGTTGATGGTCTGCCGCGCCTTCTCGGTATGGTGAGCATAATCGAGCGGCGTGATCGTCACGCCGTAGCGCTGCCTCATGAGAGCCGTGTAGGCGGGAAGCAGGCGCGTACGCACGTCGGGCCACAGCGAGTTGGCAACGGCAAGTTCCACCCCTGCCGAACGCCCTGCTTCGTCGAGAGAACGGGACACCTGGGCGAATGCAGCGTGGGTCCGTGTCTGCCCCATCTCGAAGCGCAGCGCCTTCGCCATCTCGGCTTCCGTGGTTCCGCGCGCTCCGGCATAGGTCATGGCCAGCGCCGATGACATGCTGTAGGGCGAGAACACGAGGTTGCCCTTCTGAGACCGAAGGCGCGCATACAGATCAAGGGCGAAGCCGGTGTTGCCGGAGGTCAGGACCTCCAGGTCCGACGGCCCTCCCGCCGTTGCGGGAAGGAACAGGACAGCAGCCGAGATGACCGTGACACAACGCAGCCATGCTGCAGACAGACCACGCATGGGATGCCCTCCTTTGGACGGTACTGAAAGAATAGACGCATTCGGCAGCCCAAATCACTCGCCCGCAGCCGAACCGGACGCACATTGATGTAGCGCCTGTGCGGATGAACGTGCGCGTCATACCCCGCTGGCGGGTATCGTGGAACCGATGAGCACACAAGATGTCGAGCCATACTGGCATCGCCATCACCTCGACCTCCTTCCCCGATGGATGCGGGCCGTGGATGCGCCCTCGGGCCTGTTCATGCCGCAGCTCGATCGCGAATGGCATCCGAAACCGCGCCGCCATGCCACACTGGTCTCCCAATCGCGGCTGCTCTTCAACTTCGCCACTGGCTTCCGCCTGACCGAAGATGAGCGCTATCGAGACGCAGTGAAGCGTGGAGCCGAGGCCTTGCTGCGGCATTTCGCCACCGATGAGCCCGGCCAATGGGTCTGGTCGGTGGACGAGTCAGGGACCATTCTCGACAATCACCGAAGCGCCTATGGCCATGCCTTCGTCGTGTTCGGGCTCGCCCACGCGTTCGCCGTGACCGCCGACGCCCGGTATCGTCAGGCGGCTCGCCATACCGTCAGCGCCCTCCGAACGAGTTTCCGGGATGCCCACGGGGGGCTCATACCCGCGCTCAGAGCCGACGGAACGGACGCCGGCCAAACGCGAACCCAGAACCCCATCATGCACCTGTTCGAAGCGCTGCTGGCGCTCGGTCATGAAGGGCAATGTGCGGAAGCGCTGGAGCATGCGTCGGAGCTGGCCGGATGGGTAATGGAGCGGCTCGTGCAGCCCGACGGCATCCTGCCCGAGCTCTATTCGTACGACTGGCAGCCCCTGAAAGAGGCCGATGGGGGCCGCATTGACATCGGGCATCAGTTCGAATGGGCCTACCTGCTATCGTACGCCGTCGAAGTCGGCGCCCTGTCCGACCCCGTTTTCCCCGCCCCCGGCAGCCTTGTTACCCCCGCCCCC
>DYKI01000128.1:4427-7903 GCA_020722705.1 Chthonomonas calidirosea
GCGGGGGCAAGGGTGATGGGGGATCGCCGGTCGCTCTGGGCCGCAAGATGATCGAAAACGGCCTCCGTCTGGGCTACGACCCTCGGGTAGGCGGCATATGGTCGCCTGCAACACCTGACGGTCGGATACTCCATCGCGGCAAGGGATGGTGGGAGCAATGCGAGGCCGCTCGCGCGCTCCATCGCTATGCGACAAGGCACGGATGCACCATGTTCGCGGCCCCACGCGACGCGATACTGGCCCTGTGCCGAGCCGCATTCATAGACCAGGAAAGCGGCGGCTGGTTCATGCGCATCGAGCCCGACGGCTCGGTTCGGTCCACCGACAAGGGCAACGAGTGGAAGGTGGACTACCACGTCGTCGGGCTGTGCGTCGAGCTTGACGGCTGAGCAGTGCTCAGAGCGCCTGGACCGCGGCGATCACCTCATCCACGTGCCCGGGCACCTTCACCTTGCGGAACTCACGGCGGATGATGCCGTCGCCATCAATGACGAACGTGCTCCGCTCGATGCCCATGTACGTCTTGCCGTACATGCTCTTCTCGACCCACACTCCGTAGGCCGTCGCAGCCACGTGATCGGGGTCGGCGAGGAGATCGAACGGCAGGTCGTACTTGGCCGCGAACTTCGCATGGCCGGCCGGGCTGTCGGGACTGACGCCGAGCACGGTCACGCCCATATCCGTCAGGCGCGCCATGTTGTCGCGAAAACCGCAGGCCTCCTTCGTGCAGCCGGAAGTGTTATCCTTGGGATAGAAGTACAGGACGACGGTGCGGCCTCGAAGGTCACCGAGGCGGACCGTCTCGCCCCTGGCGTTGCTGAGCGCGAACTCGGGCGCAGGCGCGCCTTCGGTGGGCTTGGCCATAGGTCATCTCCTCCATCGCTGGTCCGTTAAGCGGATTGTCGGGTCGTGTCGCAATCCCATACGCTTGGCAGAGGGCTGAGTTCCAATCGAAGCGCCCCCCATGCCTGAACGGTTCTCGATACCCGAAGAGGCCCGACACATGCGCCTCCGTAAGGTCCAACGCGCTGAGATGGCGGGTTCTCATGCGAACAGGTGTTCCATCACGAGTTCCTGTCGAGGGTCACATCCCACTCACCGACTGCCGCCAATCCCCCTGTCCGCGCAGCAGAGGCTTCGGGGGATAATCGCCCCGGAGGTGGCTGAGGAACAGGTTGCCGACATATTCGTCCGCATCAACAGCACCGGCGTGCAACTCAACCAGTCCGACTTCATCCTAACTCTGATGTCCGTGTTCTGGGAGGATGGACGCCGGCAACTGGAAGAGATGTGTCGGCTGGCGCGTGTCGTACCCGGTCCCGGCAGCAAAGCACCTCCGTTCAACTACCTGTTTCAACCTGAGCCTGACCGGCTTCTGCGCGCTTCTGTTGCCTTCGGCTTTCGTCGCGCTCGGCTCGTTGCCGTGTATAACGTTCTGAGGGGCAAGGACGTTGACACGGGGGTCATTGACCTTGCCAAGCGGGAGGAGCAGTTCGCGCGGCTCAAGATCGCTCAGGAGGCCACACTGGACCTGACTCATTGGGAGGGCTTCCTGAAGTCGGTATGGGATACAGGCTATTGGAGTGCCGCGGTCATCTCATCGCAGACCGCCTTGGTCTACTCCTACGCTTTCTACCTCCTCGGCCGCAAGACATTCGCCGTACCGGAACCTGAACTGCGCAGGTTGATTGGGCGTTGGTTCTTCGCATCGAGTTTGACGAGCCGATACACCAGTTCTCCCGAGTCCCGAATGGAGCAGGATCTGAACTTGCTTCGTGACCAGACAAGCGCCCAAGCCTTCGCAGATGCGCTGAACACGGCGATGTCCGCCGACCTAACCAACGACTACTGGGTGACTACCCTGCCGGCGGCGATGGAAACAAGCAGCGCGCGCAACCCGCAGCGTTGTTCCTATCTTGCCGCCCAGATCCTCCTAAAGGCGCCCGTTCTCTTCTCCGACTCACCGGTGTCGTCACTGCTAGACCCGGCGCTGAAACTCCAGAAGAGCGCGCTTGAGTGGCATCACCTGTTTCCGCGTGCGTGGCTCGAGAGCCAGGGCGTCACCGAGCGGACACGGATCAACCAGCAGGCGAATCTGGCCCTCGTCGAGTGGCCGGATAACCTCCGCATAGGCGACCAGCCACCCGCCGAATACGTCCCCAAGCTGAGACAGCGTTTCTCGGATGACTCATGGACGGCGATGCATCGTCTGAATGCGCTCCCGTTGGGCTGGGCGAACCTGCCGTATGAGGTGTTTCTGCAGCGCAGACGTGAGCTCATGGCAGCCGTCATCCGGCAGGGGTACGAGAGCCTGTAGGCGTCCGTCGCCACGAAAGTGGTTAGGGTGGAATCACGCTATCGGCGTTGCCTTGGGATTTGAGAGTCATACCAGCCGTCAGGCGTGCGACGTATGGTGCCAAGAGCTTGTATGAACGCTTGATTGACGACATCTCCGATCTCAGGCAGGAGCGATGCGCACAGAGCTGCTGTTCCCGTTTTCAGAGTAGTGGTGGTTCTATGCCGGGTTCAGCGGCTTTGTGCTGATTCTGCCGGCCCTCGACCTCGGCGTGTTCCATCGCAAGGCGCATATGGTCTCACTTAGGGAGGCCTCGCTTTGGAGTGTCATCTGGGCAGCCCTTGCGCTCCGAGCAACGTATTCCATGCTGTCGGGCGCCGTGGACCGCTTCCATATGCTCAAGTTCGGCCTCGCCGTCGCACTGGTGATCGTGGGTCTGAAGATGGTCTGGCTCAACGAAACGATGGGCGGCAAGCTCCCATCTCGTGGTCGCTGGGGTTCATCGTTACGGTCGTGGCCGTTTCGGTGGCGCTCTCGCTCTTGTTCCCGAAGCGCCATGCCGCGGAAGGTGGCCCGGCAGCCCGGCCCCCTGCTCAGACCTGAGCGGGACTGTCCGGAGGCCGGCGTCTGCGGCCGCGAATGACGACCTGATACTCGAGGACCTCATAGTCGCTGAGGTCGGCGATGCCCCGCACCTCGAGCGCACTCCACGGTACGTCATAGATCGTGCCCGTGTCTTCGTCTACGACATGGTGGTGCGGCTCGATCTGCGGATCGTACACGGCCGTCCCCTCCTTGAGGATGCGACGGCGAACGAGGCCCTTCTTGGTGAAGACCTGGAGCGTGTTGTAGATGGTGGCGCGGGCCACGGCCGGGTAACGCCGGCGGACGGCATCCAGGATCGCGTCGGCCGAAGGGTGGTCTGCGGCGCTCAGGACGCACTCCGCCACGGCGACGCGCTGCGGCGTGGGCTGGATGCCTGCCCCGCGAAGGACGGCTTTGATGTCAACGCTCATGTCGGCGGTCCGGCCGGCATTGGCAGATTGCGAAGCATATAGAACCTCTCCGATCCTGCTGTGACGCCTGTTCTTTGCTTACCGACCTCACTCCAGCTCTCAGCCCTCCGCTCTCAGCCCTCAGCCCTCAGCCCTCCGCTCTCAGCCCTCCGCTCTCAGCCCTC
>DYKI01000128.1:8003-9481 GCA_020722705.1 Chthonomonas calidirosea
GCTCTCAGCTCTCAGCTCTCAGCCCTCAGCCCTCCGCTCTCAGCTCTCAGCCCTCAGCCCTCAGCCCTCAGCTACGTATGATACTCGGCATTGATCTTGACGTAGTCGTAGCTCAAGTCGCAGGTCCAGAAGGAAACCTGCTCACTTCCGACGCCGAGGTTGATGCTCAGGGAGACCTCAGGCTCGGTCAGGCAGTCGTGTGCGTCATCCCGGTCGAAAGGCGCGGCGGCTCCGGCCTCATAGACGATCTGGTCGCCGATCATGACCGAGGCGTCGTTTGGATCGAATGCCGCCCCTGATCGGCCCGCAGCCGCCAGGATGCGTCCCCAGTTGGGGTCACAGCCGAAGAGCGCCGTTTTCACGAGCGGCGATTCGGCAATGGTCCGGGCGACGCGCTCGGCATCCGCTTCCGATGCTGCCCCCGTGACGCGCACCTCCACGAGTTTCGTTGCGCCCTCACCGTCGCGGGCGATCTCGCGGGCGAGATAGAGGCACACGCGAGTCAGCGCGTCGGTGAAGTCCTCGAGCGCCGGGCCCGGTTCGGTGATGCGGCAATCGCCCGATCCGGCCGCCAGGAGGAGCGCCATGTCATTGGTGCTCGTGTCGCCGTCCACGGTGATCCGGTTGAATGTAACCCGAACCGCCTCGTTCAGCGCCTTCTGGAGCAGGGGTGGCGGGACTTCGGCATCGGTTGTAATAAAACACAGCATCGTGGCCATGTTGGGCGCAATCATGCCCGAGCCCTTGCAGACCCCGCCAAACGTGATCTCGCCCTCCCACTCGTCCGACCGGCATCGAACGCCGATCATCTTGGGCCGCAGATCAGTGGTCATGATGGACCGCGCCACCCGCATGTCGGTATCGCCTTCGCGGTCGAGCGCATTGACGGCCGCCGGGATGCCCCGTTCGAGCTTGTCCATCGGGAGCGCATGCCCGATCACGCCCGTTGAGGCGATGAGGACCATGGTCGGATCGAGGTCCAGCTCGCGGCCCGCGATTTCCGCCATGGCGATGGCGTCACGGTCGCCCCTCTCGCCATTGCAGGCGTTGGCATTGCCGGCGTTGCACAGGATCGCGCGCGCAGCGCCGCGCTCCACCACGTGACGCGAATAGCGGACGCAGGCGGCTTGGACGAGATTGGTTGTGAATACGCCTGCCACGGAGGCTGGTCCGTCGCAGACGATCAGAGCAAGGTCCGGGCCTTCCGACTTGAGCCCGCAGCGCACGCCGGACGCCACGAAGCCCTCGGGATAGGTGATGCCCGACTCGTGAGTCTGTTTCCATTGGGTTATCATGTGTTATCGCCCCTGTGTCTCTCGCACGTCATGCCTCATCCCCCATGATGGCGAGGCTCCGGGATTGCGAGGCTCCGGGGAGGGCGAGGCTCCGGGGAGGGCGAGGCTCCCGCCGAGCCGAATGTCCCCTCTCCCGCGCCCCATCACCCTCGGTCGTCCGCCACATGCGGCGCACGCACTCTC
>DYKI01000301.1 GCA_020722705.1 Chthonomonas calidirosea
CAATACTGTTGACTTAGTGTAGTATCGTAGGACATACTCCCTTCAGTAATACCAACTGAAGGGAGACCGAAGTGCCAAGAACAAAGGCGAGGCTCGAGGGCGGGATCCGGATTGGCGATCTCATGAGTGTGATGCTGCTGGCTCGCGTGTATCCGTTGGCCAAAGTCAACGAGATACTGTCGAGCACTGGTCGTCAGGGGGCTCGGGAACGCGACCTGCCGGCGGTGCTCATGGTGTACTACTCGATGGCCCTGGGGCTCTACATGCGTGAGAGCTACGAGGAGGTCCTGCGCTGCGTCTTTGAGGCCTACAACTGGATGGTGGGGGCGTCGAAGACCGTCCGGATCGCGTCGAGATCGGCGATCTCCAGAGCTCGTGACCGCCTCGGTGATGCTCCAGTGAGGGAGCTTTACCGGCAGTTGGTCGGGCCGATCGCCACCAGGGGGACGGCCGGCGCGTGGTTCCGTCGCTGGCGCGTAGTGTCTCTGGATGGCAGCACGCTTGACGTTGCCGACACGGAGGCCAACGAGCGGGAGTTCGGACGCCCCGGCGTCAGCCGTGGCGCCGGGAGCGCGTTCCCGAAACTGCGGATGTGCTCGCTGGTCGAGACGGGTACGCACTGCCTGTTCGGAGCCGTGGCGGCTCCATATAGCACCGGAGAGAAGACGATGGCCAGGGATGTCGTCGCCCATCTGACGCCTGGGATGCTCTGCCTGGCGGATCGCAACTTCTACGGCTTCCAGTTGTGGGCGAAGGCAGCAGCGACCGGGGCGGACCTCTTGTGGCGAGTGACGCACAACCTGACGCTGACCTGCACTCAGAAGCTGCCTGACGGGTCGTACTTGGCCGGCATCTACCCGTCGGTGAAGGACCGTCGCCGTGGAGAGAACGGTATGACCGTTCGCGTGGTGGCCTATGGCGTCCGTATCCCCGGGCAGCACAGAAGCGAGGAGTTCCTGCTCATCACGACCATCACAGACCACAATGAAGCACCAGCCATCGAGCTGGCGCGGCTCTACGAGGAGCGATGGGAGATCGAGACGACACTGGACGAGTTCAAGACGCATCTGCGGGGCAGAGGCATCGTGCTCCGCAGCAAGACCCCCGCTGGTGTCTACCAGGAGTTCTGGGGCTTGCTTCTGGCTCACCATGCGATCCGTTGCGTTATGCACGACGCTGCCCTGACCCATGAGATCGACCCCGACCGGCTCTCCTTCGTTCATGCGGCGTCCGCGATCCGCCGCAAGCTGCCGATGTTCCTCGCCATTCCCCCCTCAGAGGTCCAAACGGCGGAAGTCGCTGTATGACGCACTGCTCAGCGAGATTGCTGGTCGCCCCAACCCGCCGCGCACCTGCCGACGGGCACGGCGATGCGTCAAGCGCAAGATGTCGAACTACCCGCTCAAGGCACGCGGTTCGACGTCGCCGGCAACCTGC
>DYKI01000302.1 GCA_020722705.1 Chthonomonas calidirosea
GAGTTCCGGAGGAGAAGGGGCGGCGATACCGCGCCGCCCCGACACCATTCATGTCTCGGAGTTGCGTTCATCGCCCGTGATCGGAGCACGGCGACGCGAACCAGGGTTGCTCAACTGCGCCGTCTCCGGCGACGCTTCGCGAAGACGCTGCACTACCTCAGGCGGGAGCTTCCATATGAGCGTCAGAGGACCCACCCGTGCGGGCTTACCGACTATGGAGAATATGCGATGCGTTCCGTCGGCCAAGTACACGATGCAACGAATGGGCCGGCTCTCAGTTCTGCTTGGAATCCAACCTGCGACGACGGCGTGGGCCGTTTTCGCGTCCGTCCACAGACCTGGCCTGTAGATCAACGAGGCCGGCGCCGGGCTGAACTGGAAGCCCGTAACCTTGCGGTCGCCCAGCATCTCCCCGCACGTCACGCCAAGCCAACGCCATGAGCCGACGGATGGAACGTGCGACAGGACAGCGCCGTCAGGTGCGAAGCTGTCACCGCCGTGAAGCCGCCACCAGTTGCTGTAGATGAACGTCTGCTGTTGACGAGCGGTGGCTATCGCATGGGCTCGCGAGGCGCCCGTGCGAACGATGAGATCGAGAGGCTTGCCGGACGCGGCGGTCCCTTCGGTCTTGGCGGCGGCCACGAAGACCTCGTAGACCCTATCCCGGAAGTCTGAATAGGCCGCAGCCGGCCAGAATACGGAAACCTTCTGGGGCACTGCGCCGGGCACGTCAACCCACGGCCCGAAGCCCGCGGTGTCGGCGTTCACGTAGAGTGAGATCCGCAGTTGCTCGCCCGGCAGGCGCGGAAAGTCGCCGAGCCTGCCAGCGATGGCGCCCTGAAGCATGTCGAGCCATCGGGTGTCTGCATTCCGTGTCCCGTTCCAGCGTGGTCGCAACACCCCTCGACGGGTCGGGAAGTCCTCGACCGCAGGCAGTCTCTCCAGAGCGACCAGGCGCTGCCGCGTGTGCTCCATGCCTCTGCCGACCGCAAAGGACAGTCCTGCCCATACCAGGGCGAAGGCAAACACCCAGAGAGCAGTCCTGCGTGCCGCGATCGGTACACGTCGCCCGCTCATCTGTGGTACATCTCGCCGAACGCTCGGACCCCGAGTTCCAGTGTGTTCCTGAGCGCCCCAACATCCGGGTGGTTGACTATCTGCTCGATCCGCGGCAGCAACCAGTCGCAACCCGCGCGGTGCCCGGCGTCGTCGCCCCGCAGATGTTTGTTCCAGTTGTCCCACATCCAGTTCATGTTGGCCTTTGTCTCCTTTGTCTCAACGTTCACCTTGGTGCGATGGATGTCCACGTACCAATCCGCGATCTTCTCGGCGAGGCTCAGAGCCTTCCGCGCCTTCTTTATCCAATCCAGCACGCCATCATGTCCGCTCGGGTCCACCGCGTTGACCGGATCATGCTCGCAATACAGATACGGA
>DYKI01000020.1:0-35674 GCA_020722705.1 Chthonomonas calidirosea
CCGCGGACGCGGTCCCGTACCACCTGCCCGACCACTGCCCGGTCTGCGGCACGGTGCCGGTGCCCTACGAGCAGTTGCCCCTCAAGCTCCCCGAGGTGGAGCGCTACACTCCCACCGGCACCGGCGAGTCGCCCCTGGCGACGATATCGGAGTTCGTCAACACGGCGTGTCCCTCATGCGGGCAAGCCGCTCGACGAGAGACCGACACGATGGGCGGCTTCGCGTGCTCGTCGTGGTACTTCCTGCGCTTCGCCGATCCCCATAACTCGCAGTGTTTTGCCGATCGCTCCAAGGTGGATGCATGGCTTCCGGTTGACATGTACACCGGCGGGGCCGAGCACGCCGTGATGCACTTGCTGTATGCGCGGTTCTGGACGATGGTCATGCACGACGCTGGTCTCATCGGTTTCGACGAGCCGTTCCCAACACTCCGCTGTCAGGGAGCCATGCTGGCCTACACGCCGGGTCGGGCTCCGCGAGCCAGCGAAGCCATCGGCACCGATGAGGACGGCGATCAGATTGTGGACTGGATTCCGCTGAAGCCCGAGGAGATTCCGACGTTCCCGCCTGAGAAGATCATCCGGCGGTGGGTGCGGATGTCCAAATCGAAGGGCAATGTTGTCAGTCCCGATGCCGTGGTCGCGAAGTACGGCGCCGACAGCCTGCGGGTCTTCGAGATGTTTGTCGCACCGTTCGAGGACAACGTCAGGTGGAACGACAAAGGCGTCGCCGGATCGCTTCGTTTCCTGCAGAGGCTCTGGCGCTGGGTGGCTCGGAACTGGCCCGCAGGACCGGGCGACGCGGCCTCGCCCTCAGCCCTTCAGCCTTCCGACGCCGATCGAGCCATCCGTCGGAAGCTCCATCAGACCATACGCAAGGTCAGCGAGGACATCGAGGAGTTCCGGTTCAACACCGCCATAGCCGCCATCATGGAGCTGGTGAACGAGCTCTACCTGTGGGCTCCGGTTGAGGCTGACGCACCATCCCGCAACACCAACGTTGAACTGCTCGATGAGATCGTTCATGCCCTAACCCTCATGATCGCTCCCTTTGCGCCTCATCTCGCCGACGAGCTCTGGGAGCAGCTCGGCCATACCGGCTCGACCTATCGCGCCGCGTGGCCGACCTGGGATCCTGCCGTCGCCGCCGAGGATGAGATCACGATCGTCGTCCAGGTCAACGGCAAGCTCCGTGACCGCCTGACGGTTCCGGTGGGCACTGCAGAAGACGAGATCAAGCAACGCGCACTCGCATCGCCTAAGGTCGTCGAGGCGACCGCAGGCAAGACCGTTCGCAACGTCGTGTCCGTTCCCGGACGGCTCGTGAACGTCGTGATCGGGTAAGCGGGTTTCGAAGCGCTTCGCACTGAGCCGCCGGAGGGGCACACAGCATGATCAGACCCGGAGAGTACATTAGCGATATCCTCACCCGACCTGTGGGCACCGACCTGGTCGCGCACGGCTGGGTGAAGACCCGGCGCGACAGCAAGGGGATCAGCTTCGTTCAGATGAGCGACGGGAGCTCGTTCACCGATCTGCAGGTCGTGATCGAAGCCGGGACGATCGACTCCAATACGCTCGAGATGATTACCACAGGCGCCTGCGTTGAGTTCACCGGCACCCTCGTGGAGAGCCCTGCCGCCGGCCAGCCCGTTGAGCTCAGGGCGTCAAGCGTCGTCGTCCATGGCCCGGCGGCGCCGGCGTCTTACCCCTTGCAGAAGAAGGGGCATACCATGGAGTTCCTGCGGGAGATCGCCCATCTTCGCCCACGATCGAACACATTCGGCGCCGTTTTCCGGGTCCGCAACGCGCTGTCCTACGCCATCCACCGCTTCTTCCAGGATCGCGGCTTCGCCTACATCCACACACCGATCATCACGACCTCGGACTGCGAAGGCGCAGGCGCGCTGTTCGGAGTGACCACTCTCGACCTGATGGCCGTTCCGCGGCTGCCCGACGGCGGGGTGGATTTCGCCCAGGACTTCTTCGGCAAGGCCGCCTATCTCGCGGTCAGCGGACAGCTCGAGGCCGAGATACTGGCGCTTGCCATGGCCAACGTCTACACGTTCGGACCCACCTTCCGAGCCGAGAACTCGAACACTCCGAGGCACCTTGCGGAGTTCTGGATGGTTGAACCGGAGATGGCTTTCTGCGACCTCGACGACGATGTCGCGCTTGCTCAGGAGTTCCTCCAGTACATCATCCGCTATGTCCTCGATACCTGTCCATCGGACCTCGCCTTCTTCAACAAGCGCATCGAACCGACGGTCATCGAGACTCTGGAGCACGTTGCCCAGGCCGATTTCGAACGCATCACTTATACCGAAGCCGTCAACCTGCTTGCCGCATCGGGCCGCTCCTGGGAGTTCCCCGTCGAGTGGGGCAGTGATCTGCAGGCCGAGCACGAACGGTACCTGACCGAGGAGGTGTTTCGGCGACCCGTGGTCGTGACCGATTATCCGCGACAAATCAAGGCCTTCTACATGCGCGTAAACGACGACGGCAGGACCGTCCGCGCGATGGACGTCCTCGTGCCGAGGATCGGCGAGATCATCGGCGGCAGCCAGCGCGAGGAGCGTGCCGACGTTCTGCGCAACCGCCTCGCCGAATGCGGCCTGCCTGAAGATTCCTACTGGTGGTATCTCCAGCTTCGTGAGTTCGGCACGGTGGCGCATGCCGGGTTTGGGCTCGGCGTCGAACGGATGATGATGTACCTGACGGGAATGAAGAACATACGTGACGTGATCGCATTCCCCAGAACGCCAGGCTCAGCCGAGTTCTGACGCCTTGCGGAAGAGCGGAACGTTGAGCAGCGAGGTCACGCCTTCTCCGCCCACTTCACACGACGCCGGCGCCACTCGAATCGCTCTGGCTATGGTGGCGATCCTGTGTGCTCTGTTCGGCGGCGCCTTCGTGTATGCCTATCGGCAGACCGCCGTAGCCGGGCGCGGAGTGGATGTCACGCAGAGCAAGAGTCCGCAAGCGAACACAGGTCTCGCCAACGCTCAGGAGACCTCCGCTTCTGTCAATGCGATCACTGTGCACGTGTCTGGCGCTGTCCATGCCGCAGGGGTCTACGCACTTCCTCCGGGCAGCCGTGCAGTTGACGCCATCATGGCCGCGGGCGGGCTGTCCAACGACGCAGACCAGGATTCCCTGAACCTGGCGGCACCCGTCGCGGATGGCGATCATATCGTGGTGCCCGGGCTCGGGCCGCCCGAAGCGGGCCCCTCGGGAACCGCCAGGCCATCGGCAGGCAACTCTCGCTCCGCTCCGGATAAGCTCAAGTCGCCCGGCGACGGGACCGTGAACATCAACTCAGCGTCCGCCACCGAGCTGCAGCGTCTGCCGGGGATTGGGCCTGCCATGGCTGCGCGCATCATCGAGTACCGTAAGGAAATCGGGCGATTCACCGCTGTTGAGCAGCTTCTGGACGTCAGCGGCATCGGCGAGAAGAAACTCGCCCGGATGAAGCCGTTCGTACGGATTCGCTAGCATGGCGCCATCGTCGTCCAACCCGGTCGAGCGAGTGGTGTGTCCCGCATGCGGCGCATCCGTACTCGCCGGTGAACCGACATGCTGGAGGTGCGGGGCGGCCATGGCTCGGCAGGAACATCCTCCGACCGGTCAGGACCTCATAGACTTCTCGGAGGGTGCTCAGCGCCCAGAGCCGGGCCGATCTCCGCGCCCATCCGCGCCGCCAACACCTCATCGAACGCTCCTGGGCGATCCGGCCAACGATGCCGACTTCTCCGCGCCCGGCCCATTGAAGCCTGTCGAGGTTGCTCAGGTCACACAGCCGACCCCACCGGAAACGCCTCCCATGAGGACGGCTGTGACATTGACGGGCGAAGTCGTGGAGTTGCCGGACTTCGCAGCGCAATCGGCCAGAGCGGCCGTCGAGCACGCTGAAAAGGCCGCTGAACCACAGACCCCACAGGCCCCTGATGCGCCTGCTCCGGTAATGCGGATCACCTTCTGCAAGACCTGCGGCATTCAGAACGAGGAATCCGCGACTGTCTGTCGAAAATGCCGACAGCCGCTCGAGGTTATCAGCGAGCCGCTGCCCGATATACAGCCATTGCGGCGGTCATGGGGCTTCGACGTGCTTGGCCTCGCATGGATCGCTCTAGGTGTCGCCGCAGCGTACTGCGGGCAGTTCATCATCAGAGCCGATCCGGAGGATCCGGGCATCACATGGGGCGACTACCTCTGGACCGGCGTCGTGGTGTGCGTCCCGGGAGCGCTCATCTTCGTGCGGCACTGGTTCTGCAGACTGATGTTCTGGGCGATGACGTTTGCGAGCGCCATGATCTGGGCAGTGATTGGCTTCATCTGGCTCTATATCGGTCTGCATGTCACCGACAATGGCATGGTAGGTCTGATGTGGTTCGCTGCGCTCAGTGGGCTGTCGTTGATCAGCTATGTCACCGTTCGCCTGAACGATGAGTTCGATGCCGGAGGCTGACACTCGCCCGGGCATGAAGCGCCGGCGCCGACAATCGGCCCATAGGATTACAGCTTAAGGGAGACAGCGATGACCGAGACCGAAGCCAGAGACATACTCGAACAGGCCATGAGCCGCGCGCAGGCCGACAGCACAACGCTCGTGCTTTCCGGCACGAAAGAGGCGTCCACGCGCTTCGCCAACAACGCAATCACTCAGAATGTCTCCAAGGCCGATACGACACTGACGATCGAGGCGGCGTTCGACAATCGGGTCGGCGCTGCACGCGTCAACCAGCTTAACCAGGATGCCATCGCCGATGCCATGCGACGCGCCGAAGAGATCGCGAGGAACGCCGCCCCCAACACCGAATACATGCCGCCCATCGAGCCGTATGCGGTGCCGGTGATTGCAGCGTGGGATGAGGCTGCGGCAACGGCCGACCCTGGGGTGCGCGCGGCTGGGATCGTCGAGGCGATCGGCGTGGCCGAAAGGGCAGGAACCAGCGCCGCCGGCAGCTTTGCGACCAAATCTGGATTCACGGCATTGCTGAACAGCCGGGGCATGTTCGCGTACCATCGTCGAACCGACGCTCGCTTCGTGTGCACAGCGATCACGGACAGCAGTTCCGGTTGGGCTGAACGGTCCGCGGTTGCCATGGCCGACATCGCCCCGACCGCCATTGCCGAGCGTGCCGTAGGCAAGGCCCTGGCGGCTCGGAGTCCGAAGGATCTCGAGGCCCGCCCCTACACCGTCATCCTCGAACCGGCCGCCGTCGCCGAGCTGCTGGCCTTCTTCGCATGGTCACTCGACGCCAAGGCCGCCGACGAAAGTCGCAGCGCATTGTCGGGTAAGCTGGGCGAGCGCATCGGTGTGCCGAACCTCACCATTGTCAGCGACCCGAGCCGGCCCCAGTGTCCGGCCGCCCCCTTCGTCGAGGACGGCATGCCCGCCCCTGTCGTCACGTGGGTCCGGCAGGGAACACTCACGAGTTTGAGCCACTCGCGATACTGGGCGCAGAAGTCCGGGCGATCCTTCACAGGCCGACCGACAAACCTCATCATGGACGGCGCCGAGAGTTCCTTGCAGAAACTGATCTCTCAGACGTCCGCCGGACTGCTGGTCACCAGGTTCTGGTACATCCGGTTCGTGGATCCGATGAAGCTGCTGTTGACGGGCATGACCCGCGACGGCCTGTTCGAGATACGCGACGGTGAGATCGTGGGCGGCGCGAAGAACATGCGTTTCAACGAGAGCCCGCTGAGGGTATTCGAGAACATAGTGGCGATGGGTGTGCAAGAGCCGGCATCAGGCTACGCCAGGTGCCTTGTGCCCGCGCTCAAGGTGGACAACTTCGCATTCACAAGCGGAACGGCATTTTAGGCGATCAACCCGCAGGTGCGCGGCCTGCATCGGACCTGTTCTACCGCGTTGCGGCCACCGGCGCGTCCCTGCTGATGGCTTCCATGGCCTCAACGCCGAAGGGCCGGCTGGACACGCCTGACCTGGCGAGCGAGGCGTTCGTTCGGATGTGGGAGGTCATGTACAGGACCACTCCGACCGCAACGGCGACGGCCGCGGCAACGGATGCCGCACGTGCTGGGCGCGCCCACAGGCATGACACCAACGTGGACCACCGACCGCCGATGTGCGCCTGGCCAGTCGTCAACTGCCATTCGTTCCGAAAACTGCCGGAACACGCGGTGCGGACATCCTGAGGCGACAGCCACTCGTCCCGCAGCGATCGCATCTGGAGCTCGACCGCGTTCCATGCGGTGATATAGGACCGGCAGGACGGACAGTCTCGAATGTGCTCGGCCACATCCGACGGCATCGAGAGAGCCGAACGGGAATCGAGCCACTCGTCAATCGCCCGCCGCATACGCCGGCACGAGCGTCCGCACGTCTCCTTCCGCAAGGGCGAGGCTCCTGCCGGGCTGTTCGATCGTCGGTACGGCATCACAGGCAGTCCGCCAGAGCAGCGCATAGCTTCGCGCGCCCTCGGTGCAGGCGCACCTTGACCGCGCTGACCGACAGATCCAGTGCCCTGGCCGTTTCCTCGACCGACATGTCCTCGAAGTAGAACAAGACCATGACCTCGCGATAGTTGTCCGGCAATGATGAAACCGCATCGCGGACAAGGCGGTTACGGTCGCCGACAACCAGGCTGCGCTGGGGATCACGCGATTCTGCCGGATCCGGGATACCTGCCCCGGCATCCAGCGGCTGCGACAGCGGAGGACGCCCACGAAGCTTGCGTCGGCACTCGTTCAAGGCGATTCGGTAGATCCAGCTCGAGAAAAACGCTCCCGGCCTGTAGCGCTGCAGCCCTCTATAGGCACGGACGAATGTGGCCTGAACCACGTCCTCGGCGTCCAGGGGGTCCTTCAGCATGCGCAAGGCGAACCGCAGCAAGCGCGGATGATAGCGGCACACCAGAAGATCGAACGCCGCACTGTCGCCGTCGCGCGCGCTGATGGCAAGACGGTCCTCGTACTCGCCAACTCGACCCTTCGGCTCGGCGCCGGCCTCGCGTCCGACCGCCGTTAGCTCGTATGCCATCGTGCTTCGCTCCGGTAACGCACTATTCCCGTCGGTCTCATGGCCGACGGGTCGCTATAGTGGATGGACGCCCGCCGATCGGCCACGGTTCCGCCGTTCGCGGACGATCAAAAGCTCATGCGGTCGTAGTCATCGAGGCTGATGCGGCTGAGCGGCGGCTCACCGCGGATGATCCGTGTCAGTTCGTCAATGGCCGCGTCGCCCAGACGCGGCAGATCGTCAGTGGTTGGCCCGGCGACATGCGGCGTCAGAAGCACATTCGGGAACGTTCGGAGCGGGTGGTCCGCCGGCAGCGGCTCGGGATCGGTCACGTCAAGCGCGGCACTGATACGCCCGGTTGCCAGTTCATCGGTCAATGCTGCCGTGTCTACGATCCGTCCACGAGCCGTGTTGATCAGAACGGATCCGTCGGCCATCCGAGCAAGTTCGGGGCGACCGAGCATGCCCCTGGTCTCCGGAATGTCGGGTGCGTGCACCGAGACCACCCGCGCCTGGGAAAGCGCCGCTTCGAGGGGCACAAGCGCGACATCCAGATCGGCCGCGGCGCTGGCCGTCATGAACGGATCAACCACCAGGACGCGACAACCGAACGGCCGTATCAGCTCGCGGAAGTGCCTGCCCACGCATCCGCACCCGATGAGCGCCACCGTCTTGTCGTACAGCGTCGCCGATACCGGCTTGCCACGATCTCGCCTGTAGAACGAACCCATGTTCCGCAGGAGGTGCAGAGCACAGGTCAGGGCGAACTCGGCTACCGTCCGGGCAATGGCCGATCGTGCGCTGGTGATGATCACACCACGTTCGATCAGCTTGCGCGGGAACATCCGAACCGAACCGGCCGAGTGGCAAATCGCCTTCAGTCTCGGTCTCTCCCCGAGACGGTCCGGGTCGGGCGCGCGGACCCCCCACCCTGATAGGCAGTAGTCCGCTTCGGCCCACAGCGAGTTGTACTCCCCGTCGGGCAACGCGCGGCCATCCAGGCACATCACGACCGATCCCATCTCGGCAAGCCGTTGCCTTGCGGCATCCGACATAACCCGACCGAACGCATCGGACGACATGGCCACCAGAATCGCAGGCTTTGTTGACATTGGACGATCTCCTGAGGAGGACTTCGCCACCATGGACGCGGAACTATCGGCGTAAAGAACGAGGTTACTCACCATGATACTCTGTGCCGGGGCGCTGATCCTGCTCGCTCCGTTTCTGCAGGCCGCGTCGCCCGCCGACGCAACGAGGGAGAATCCACGGGTATCCAGCCCATCAGAAAGGTCCAGGGCAATGCTCGAGCCCATACCGCGACGCGACGCGTTTTTCGGGATGCACTTCGATCTGCATCCATCCGCCGGGGACACTTCGCTCGGCGCGGATGCCGACGAAGACAATATCGCGAACCTCTTGGATCGGGTGAAGCCCGACTACGTCCAGTATGACTGCAAAGGTCACGCCGGCTACTGCGGATACCCGAGCGCTGTCGGCTCGCCATCTCCGGGAATCGTGAAGGACGCCCTCGCAATCTGGCGCAAGGTGACGCACGACCGCGGAATCGGCCTCTACGTTCACTATTCAGGAGTGTGGGACAACCGCGCCATCGAGCTGCATCCGGAGTGGGCTCGGATCGGTCCTGACGGTCAGGCCGACCGCCGGCACACCTCCGTTTTCAGCGAGTACGCCGAGAAGCTGATGATCCCCCAGCTCGTCGAGGTCCTCAGCAAGTACCGGCTCGACGGGGCCTGGGTGGACGGCGAATGCTGGGCCGCACAACTGGACTGGTCGCCGAGCGCTCTCGCGGCGTGGAAGGCGCGGACCGGATCGGAGAACGCCCCGACCGACAGGAACCATCCACGGTGGCTTGAGTGGAAGCAGTTCCATCGTGACGCTTTCGAAAGCTACCTGAACCGTTGGGTGGATGCCGTGCATGCCGCCTGCCCGAACGCACAGGTAACGAGCAACTGGATGTACACCACTTTTGCACCGAAGCCAGTGGCGGCTCGGCTCGACTTCCTGTCCGGTGACTACGCCCCGACTGCATCCGTGGATCGCGCAAGGACCGAAGCCCGTTATCTTGCGTCCACCGGCATGCCCTGGGACCTTATGGCGTGGGGCTTCAACAATGGCCAGGGCCTCGGGCACAGCCTTAAGCCCGCCGTCCAACTGCAGCAGGAGGCGGCGGTTGTCATCATGCAAGGCGGCGGTTTCCAGGTCTACTATCAGCCGACTCGGTCGGGGTACGTCATTCCCGAAATCGCCTCAACCATGAGCCAGGTGGCCGAGTTCGTCCGCGCCCGACAGGCGATCAGCCACAAGAGCGTTGCCGTACCGCAGGTGGCCCTCCTCCTATCCTACGCGTCTCAAGCCGACCGTTCCGATGCCGTGTTCACTCCTTACGGCTGCCAGGACGAGCTTGAGGGCGCCCTGCATGCGCTTCTCGAATCGTTCTACTCGGTGGACATCCTCGCCGAGCATCAGCTCCTTCCACGCCTGAACGAGTATCCCGTCGTGGTCTTGGCCGATACCCACCGTCTCGACGAGGCGTTCCGGCAGGCGCTCGTGTCCTATGTGCGCCAGGGCGGCTCGCTCGTTCTGCTCGGAGCGGCGCCTGCGCGGCTTTTCGCGGACCACCTTGGCGTACGCCTGGTCGGCGATCCGGCGCCGCTGGCCGCAGAACTGGCCACTCCGGCCGGCGTTGTGAACATGAACGGCGTGTGGCAGAAAGTCGCCCCGACGGATGCCGACGTGATAGGCCGGCGATACCCTACACGTGATACTCGTGCCGGCGGCGAGCCCGCTGCGACGGTGGTCCGTCTTGGCAAGGGCCGCATCGCGGCTGTCTACGGCCCGCTCGCCGTCAGCCACTTCCGCACCCATCATACCGCCATCCGCGCATTCCTTGCCAGCGTCATGGAGACGGTCTTCACCGATCCGGCCGTTCGCATCGAAGGACCGCCATGCGTGGATATCGCGCTCCGCAAGACCACCGACGGGCGGCTCTCGCTTCACCTGCTCAACCGCTCCAACATGCAGGCCGCCGACAGGTACCTGACCACAGATCATGTTCCTTCGGTCGGGCCGATCTCCGTCTCCATAAAGGCGGCGGAGAAACCCGCCCGCGTCCGATGGCTCCCAGGATCAGGGAGGCTTCGCTGGACGTGGGATAAGGGATGGCTGAAGCTGACCGTGCCGAGGCTGGACATCCATGGCGTCGTTGTCGTTGAGTGACCGAAGATGAGCGCCGCAGACGCCGGCTCGGCAGGAGCCTCGCCCTCCCGCGAAGCCTCGCCCTCCCGCGAAACCTCGCCCTCCCGCGAAGCCTCGCCCTCCCGCGAAACCTCGCCCTCCCGCGAAACCTCGCCCTCCCGCGAAACCTCGCCCTCCCGCGAAACCTCGCCCTCCCGCGGAGCCTCGCCATTGCACGCCAAACCGACCTGCTTCATCGAGCAGCCGCTGCTCAGCGATGCGCTTCAGGCGGAGGTCACTGTCGCCTCCGAGGCGTTTCAGTGGACCGGCAGTTTCAAGTTCCGCGCTGCGTACAACGTGGCAGCCCACGTGCCGAATCGGCACATCCTCACTGCCTCAAGCGGAAACTTCGGCCAGGCTCTGGCCTATGCCTGCCGCCTGGTCGGCAAGACATGCACCGTCGTCATGCCCTCCTCCTCGGCGTCGGTCAAGATCGCCGCGGTTCGATCGTACGGCGGTCAGGTGGATCTGATAGACACCAACGCGGTGTCTCGGGCCGAACGAGTGGCCGAACTGGCGCATGCCATGCCCGAGGCGTACGTCGCCAGTGCGTATGACGATCCTCTCGTCATCGAAGGCAATGCTTCGCTGGGTAAGGAGATTGCTCAGAGCGGTCGGCACTTCGATGCCGTCATTGCGCCCATCGGCGGCGGAGGCCTTTGCGCGGGGCTCATCACGGGCCTGAGAGCGTCCGGTTCCGCTATCCCGGTCATCGGCGCTGAACCGCTCCTCGGCAACGACGCCGCGCGATCGCTCCGCGAAGGCCGGATTGTGCGCAACGAACGCGAACCCGATACGATTGCCGATGGAGCTCGCACCGTGTCGCTGGGCGTCCACAACTGGGCGGTGATTGAGCGCGGCATCGCCGCCGTTGTTGAGGTTCCGGAAGACGCGATTCGAGCCGCTGTGCGCCTGCTGTTCGACAGGGCCAACGTCAAAGCCGAACCGACCGGAGCGCTTGCCGTGGCGGCCCTGCTGACAGCCCCGGAGCGCTTTCGGAGCGCACGCGTGTGCTGCGTCGTCAGCGGAGGAAACGTTGAGAACCGGCTCTACGCCTCGCTCATCGCATAGCGCAGCACGTTGGGCCGCGAACGCCCTGATGTGCTATAATCCAACCGTACTATCTCCTCATGAGCGGCGTCCCGGAAGGGGCTCGCGGAAGGTTACTGCGTGACGTCGTGGCAACATGGCGCGCTTCTCGAAGCGCTGAAGTGCATAGGCGATGCCTTTCCTATTGAGGCGTGCCGTCAAGCCGCATACGAAGCGCTGCTAAGGATATGACAGGGAGGCCGTGTATCGGTCTCCCTGTTTTGCTGTGACCTTCCGGTCTGCTCTCATTGGCGCAGTTCGTTAAGGGTTCCGCGCCCGTATGGGACGGAGCCCCTAGAAAGGGTTCAACCGTATGCCTCGCAGGATTGTCACGATTGACGGCAACGAGGCTGCCGCCAGCGTCGCCTACCGCACGTCGGAGGTGATCTCCATCTACCCGATCACCCCATCAACCCCATTGGGCGAATGGTGCGACGCTTGGGCCGCAGCAGCGCGCAAGAACATCTGGGGCGCTGTGCCCCTTGTCCAGGAGATGCAGTCCGAAGCAGGAGCTGCCGCCTCTTGCCATGGAGCTCTCCAAACCGGCGCCTTAACGACGTCGTTCACGGCCAGCCAGGGGCTCCTCCTGATGGTGCCGAATATGTTCAAGATCGCTGGGGAGCTCACCAGCGCCGTGTTCCACATCACAGCCCGGTCCATTGCCGCCCACGCTCTCTCGATCTTCGGCGACCACAGCGACGTCATGGCCGTCCGAGCGACGGGCTGGGCGCAGCTCTTCGGCAACTCGGTTCAGGAAACCATGGACATGGCCCTGATCGCACAGGCCTCCACGCTGGAATCCCGTGTGCCCTTCATGAACATCATGGACGGCTTCCGAACCTCGCATGAGGTGTGCAAGGTCGAGGAGCTGACCGACGACGATCTCAGGGCCATGATAGACGATGAGCTGGTCCGCAAGCATCGCGCCAGGGCGCTCTCGCCCGACCATCCTGTGATCCGTGGCACTGCCCAGAACCCGGACGTGTTCTTCCAGGGTCGCGAGACGGCCAACCCCTTCTATCTGGCCACGCCGGCGATCGTGCAGAATGCCATGGACCGATTCGCCAGACTCACCGGCAGGCAGTACCACCTGTTCGACTATGTGGGCGCGCCCGATGCCGAGCGGGTGATCGTCATGATGGGTTCTTCGTGCGAGACCGCACAGGAGACCGCCGAGTACCTCTGCGAGAAGGGCGAGAAGGTCGGCCTGATCAAGGTTCGACTCTACCGGCCGTTCGACGCTCAGGCGTTGGTCGCTGCCCTCCCGCCGACGGTGAAGGCCGTTGCCGTCCTCGACAGGACCAAAGAGCCCGGAGCGACCGGCGAACCGCTCTATCAGGATGTCGTCACCGCTCTCGCCGAGGCGGTGGCCACGGGAGCCGCCCCGTTTGCCGCCATGCCGAGGGTCATTGGCGGTCGCTATGGCCTGTCGTCCAAGGAGTTCACGCCGGCCATGTGCAAGGCGGTCTTCGACGAGCTGACCCTCAAATCGCCGAAAAACCACTTCACTGTCGGCATCAACGACGACGTCACCCACACCAGCCTCGCCTACGATCCCGCATTCAGCACAGAGCCCGAGGACGTTGTCCGAGCGGTGTTCTGGGGTCTCGGAGCCGACGGCACGGTCGGCGCCAACAAGAACTCGATCAAAATCATCGGCGAGGAGACCCCGAACTCAGCTCAGGGGTACTTCGTCTACGACTCGAAGAAGTCGGGCTCGGTCACAACATCGCACCTGCGCTTTGGACCGCGCCCCATCCACAGCTCCTACTTGATCAATCACGCCAACTTCGTTGCCATCCACCAGTTCGGTTTTGTCGAGCGCTACCCCGTGCTCGACGCCGCCGTGCGTGGCGCAACGGTTCTGCTCAACAGCCCCTATGGGCCCGATGAGGTCTGGGACAAGCTTCCCGCCGAGTTCCAGCAGCAGGTACTCGCCAAAGACCTCAAGCTCTACGTCACCGACGCCTACGACGTTGCCCGTGCGACCGGTATGGGTGTGCGGATCAACACGATCATGCAGACGGCGTTCTTCGCGATCAGCGGCGTCCTGCCGAAGGATGAGGCAATCGCACAGATCAAGAAGGCGATCCAGAAGACCTACGGCAAGCGCGGCGAGGCCGTCGTGCAGAAGAACTACGCGGCAGTGGACGCCGCACTCGCCCACCTGCACGAAGTAAACGTGCCGGGACGCACACCGGGCAACCTGCGTATGCCGCCCATCGTTCCGGCCGACGCCCCGGAGTTCGTGCGAACGGTGACTGCCGAGATGATAGCCGGCAGGGGCGACAGCCTGCCTGTGAGCGCGTTCCCTGTGGACGGGACGTTCCCAACCGCCACCACTCAGTGGGAAAAGCGCAACGTTGCCCTGGACGTGCCGGTCTGGGAACCGGACGTCTGCATCCAGTGCGGCAAATGCGTTCTCGTCTGTCCCCATGCCTGCATCCGCTCGAAAGTCTACGATGCCGAGCTTCTGGCCAATGCACCGGCAACGTTCAAGAGCACAACAGCGAAATGGCGCGAGTTCCCCGACCGGAAGTTCACGATCCAGGTCGCTGTCGAGGACTGCACCGGCTGCTCTCTCTGCGTCGAGGCATGTCCGGCCAAGGACAAGACCCAGGTTGGCCGCAAAGCCATCAACATGGCTCTCCAGAGACCCATCCGTGAGACCGAGGCCAAGAACCTCGAGTTCTTCCTTGGCCTGCCCGACATGCCCAAGGACACCGATGTTGTCCGGTTCAACACGATCAAGAACATCCAGCTTCTCCGACCGCTTTTCGAGTACTCGGGAGCCTGCGCAGGCTGCGGTGAGACGCCGTACGTAAAGCTGCTGAGCCAGCTCTTCGGCGATCGGGCCATCATTGCCAACGCGACCGGATGCTCCAGCATCTACGGCGGCAACTTGCCGACCACTCCGTACTGCGTCAACAAGGATGGGCTTGGTCCGGCCTGGAACAACTCGCTCTTCGAGGATGCGGCCGAGTTCGGCCTCGGTTTCCGTTTGACCCTGACCCAACAGGAGCGGTACGCCAAGATTCTGGTCGAGCAGCTTCGGTCTGTTCTGGGCGAGGGTCTGGCCGATGCCCTCCTGTCGGCCGATCAGTCCACGGATGCTGGGGTCAAAGCCCAGCGCGACCGCGTGGCCGAAGTCAAGAGAAAGCTTGCCGACTCAAACGATCGGGCGGCCCGGGAGCTGATCAGCGTCGCCGATGCGCTGGTAAAGAAGAGCGTCTGGTCGCTTGGCGGCGACGGATGGGCATACGACATCGGGTATGGCGGGCTAGACCATGTGATCTCGACGGCGCATGACATCAACCTGCTCGTGCTGGACACCGAGGTCTACTCGAACACCGGCGGTCAGGCCAGCAAAGCCACCGCACGCGGGGCGGTCGCCAAGTTCGCTGCGGGCGGAAAGCCGGCTGCCAAGAAAGACCTTGGCCGCATGGCCATGAACTATGGCACCGTCTACGTCGCATCCGTCGCCATGGGCGCCAACGACGCGCAAGCCGTTAGAGCGTTTATCGAAGCCGAGTCCTACCCCGGACCGTCGCTGATCATTGCGTACAGCCACTGCATCTCTCACGGCATTGACATGGCCAAGGGCCTGGCCCAGCAGAAGCTGGCCGTCGAGTCCGGCGCCGTCATCCTCTATCGGTTCGACCCGCGCCTGGCCGCCGAAGGAAAGAATCCGCTGCAGATTGACAGCAAGCCCCCGAGCATCCCGCTGTCCGACTTCATCTACAGCGAGAACAGGTTCAGGATGCTGAAGCAGTCGAATCCCGCGTCGGCGGCGCAACTGCTCGCGGCAGCACAGGCTGACGTGAATGCACGGTGGCAGGCTTACCAGTATATGGCCGCGGCCCCAGTGGCCGGCGCAGCATAGGCGGCAGGATAAGAAGGAGCATGATCTAGGATGGACCTAACTACCCGCTACATGGGGCTGACGCTCAAACATCCGGTGGTGCCATCGGCATCGCCGCTATCGAAGGACCTTGACAGCATGCGTCGGCTGGAGGATGCCGGCGCACCCGCTATCGTCATGTACTCGCTGTTCGAAGAGCAGATTGACGCGGAGAGCCACCGACTGGACCACTTCCTCTCCTATGGCGAGGAGAGCTTCGCCGAAGCCATCAGCTACTTCCCCGACCTTGAGACGTACAACGTCGGCCCGGACAGCTACTTGGAGCAGATCGCCGCGGCCAAACAGGCGCTGAACATACCCGTCATCGCCAGCCTGAACGGCGTATCTCGGGGCGGCTGGACGCGCTACGCGAAGCTCATGGAACAGGCAGGCGCCGATGGGCTCGAGCTGAACGTCTACTACATCCCGACCGACCCGAGACTCACATCGGCCGACCTCGAGAACATGTATCTCGAGGTCCTCAAGGATGTGAAGGCAGGCGTTTCCATTCCGGTGGCCATCAAGGTCGCGCCGTTTTTCAGCGCCTTCGCCAACATGGCCGCACGTCTCGGTGATGCCGGCGCTGACGCGCTTGTGTTGTTCAACCGTTTCTATCAGCCCGACTTCGACCTCGACAACCTCGAGGTGGTGCCGCATCTTGTGCTCAGCGACTCGGACGAGCTGCGGATTCCCCTGCGCTGGACCGCCATCCTGTTCGGTCGCATCGCTCCCGATATCGCCATCACTTCGGGTGTGCATACCGGCGAGGACGCCCTGAAGGCGATGATGGCAGGCGCCAGGATCGTCGAAGTGGCTTCTGAACTCCTCCACAATGGCCCAAAGCGCATTGAAGGGATCGTTCAGGAGATGACCGCCTGGATGGAGGAGAAGGAATACGAGTCCGTCCAGCAGATGCAGGGCAGCATGAGCCAGAAGAACGTGGCCGAACCTGCCGCGTTCGAGCGGGCCAACTATATGAAGCTGCTCGCCTCGTGGCGGCCCGATCCGACGGGAGCGCTCGTCTAGGGCAGGCGCCGTCAGGCTCGGGAGGGCCAAGCTTCTGTCGAGCCGAACCGGTACAATCGTATCCACTGCCAGTTGTTTGGTGGGGACAGGCAAGCCGTCCCAGGCGACGGCTTCCTGTCCCTTTGACACCAGTAAGGGCACAGCTCCCGCCAAGCCGATTGGAGGCGCAAGTGAACGACCTACGAATGCGTGATATCGTGCCAGTTGTCACCTTGCTCGCGCTCGGCGCTTGCAGAACCGCACCGGCACAGACACTGCCAGTCAAACAGGACCTGACCGACTCCGCCGTAGTGGCGCGATGGCAGCCAACACATGACGTTTCGCGCATTGAGGCGACGCCGGCCGGGATGGTCATCCACATCAGCGGCAGTGATCCATATATCAGCGGTCCTGAAGCCGGTGCGCCCGCCGGCAAGACGCTATGGCTGCGGATGCGGCTTCACTCCCAAGCCGGCGGCAACGTTCAGGTCTTCTTCTATGAGGATCACCCCCGCGAGGGTCAGTCGGTTGCGGCATCGGTGCCGCCGAAACGCTGGACCGAGGTCTCGATGCCACTCCCGCCGATCACCCCGCGCACAAGGTTCCGCCTCGACCCTCCCGGCACTTCGGGAACGTGTACCGTGTCGTATATCCAGCTCGTCGAGAGGAGGCTGATTCCGGCGCCGCGCTGGACCAAACCGGCGCTCATTGCCAGGACCGGCCGCCTGTCCATACGCTCGGGCGACGTAACACTCTCCCATGCCAAGTCGCGACACGGAGCGTTTGAGATCGCTGTCAGCGGATACCCCATGGCCATCGGATGGTCTCGCCTCCCCATCGCCTATGAAGTCGGCGGCCGTCACAGGTGGGTTGACCTTGCCCGGCGGGCGGCTGCTTCGGTGCGGCGGACGGGTGCCGCGATCGAAACGACGCTGAACGCCACCGATCCGGACGGAGGCCGATGGTCTGTTCGGCAGCGTTTCACCGCCTCCAGGGCTCACGGTGTCATTGACGTAGTCACCGAGGTCAAGACCACCCGGACCCGCAAGGTGAGTTTCCTGCCGATGCTGGCGCTATTCCCCGGCGCGTCTTCATTCGGCGCGGCTCGCGAGCGGGGTCTCTTCGCCGGTCTGGAGTACCTCGACAAGCCGGACCGCAGCAGCTCCGAAGACGACATTCGCGGCGCGCAGGCACAGCGGCTGGTGCCCGATCTGGCCAAGATCACGTTCCCGCTGATGGCGATGCAGGCGCGCAAGCGTTACGTCGGCGTCATCTGGGACATGAAGCCCTGGCTCTCGGCCGCATTCGATACCCCGGATCGGTCGTTCGGATCCGGAGCCAACGCCATGGCGATCCTGTTTCCCGGGTCCGATGGCTCCAACCGCAGCGAGGGCAGCCTGCTGCCCTACGACGGCCGGCAACTGGACGCCGGATATGTGCTGACATTGAAGGCGCAGATCATCGGCGGAGCCGCAACCGGCATGGTGCCCGCCATCCAGCGTTACGTCTCGCTCCGGGGCCTCCCTGCACCGCCAAAGACGGGAATGGATCGCGTCGCATACGCCCGATGGGCAGCAGGCGGATGGCTCGACTCCAAGATATCCGATGGCGCACGGTTCCGCCACGCTTACTGGCCGAACTTCGCGGGCTTTGCGCCGCATCCGTCGGCTGATGCCGCAACGTGGATGCACTGGTGCGCAGCCGTCTGCGGCGACCGTGCCCTGGCCGATCGCCTTCGGAGGAAGGCCGATGAGGCCCTGAGTGTTACCGATCCGGCCACCCGCAACACGGCTACCGTGTCGCATGTCACATATCCGGTGCAGACGCTGCTGTTCGGCGACCCAATGGCGGGAGCGCGCCGCGCCCACGAATCGGCTCTGGCGGCGCAGGCGAGCTTCTCTGCCGACGGGACGGTCCCCTACCGCCCGAGCGGAAGCGTTGATTACGGGACCACACATTTCGAGAAGCACGCCAACGGGCTGACCGCCGCGGTGGCTGCCCGAATGCTGACGGATGCCCTCGTTTCAGGCGAACCCGGTTTGATCGCCGCCGCCGTACAAAGACTCCGCGGGATGGACCGATACCGCGACTCCGCACCGCGCGGCGCACAGACATGGGAAGTGCCTCTACACACCCCCGACATCCTGGCCTCAGCCCATCTCGTCAAGGCCTACACGATCGGCTATGAACTCACAGGCGACGCTCACTTCCTCGAGATGGCCAAGCACTGGGCATGGACGGGAGTGCCATTCGTTTATCTGGTGAAGCCGGTTCCCGAGCCGATCGGGCTCTACGCGACGATTCCAGTCCTGGGGGCGACCAACTGGGTCGCACCAAACTGGATGGGTCTGCCTGTCCAATGGTGCGGACTGGTCTACTCCGATGCGCTCTATCGGCTCTCAAAGTACGATCGCCAGACGAACTGGAAGCGCATTGCCGACGGCATCGCCGCCTCAGGCATCCAGCAGAGCTGGCCCACTGCCGATCGTGACCTGCAGGGCCTTCTGCCGGATTCCGTGACACTGAAGTCGCAGAATCGGAACGCGGTCGCCATCAACCCCGGCACGGTCCAGGCCAACGCCGTTCGTCTCTACGGCGGGCCGGAAGTCTACGACTATCGCGTCTTCCGCAAGTCCGGCTGCATTCTGCACGCTCCCGGGTCCGTCGCATCGGCCACAGAGAGTGCCGGCAGCATTGACGTATCCATCCGTGCCTGGGCGGATCGGCCAACGCACGCGCTCCTATGCGGCCTCAAGCGGACACCGGATGTGGCCGTTGACGGAGTGCCGATCCGCGTGAACGACGTGGAAAACGGCCGGGTCGCCATACCGATTCCGGCAGGCCGCGATTCCGTCGTGCGCATCGTGGTGAAGCTATGAACGAATCCACCCGTCGTATTGTCGTCCTGGGCTCGACCGGCTCGATCGGCGTCCAGACACTCGATGTCGTGCGTCGCCTCGCCGGACGCGTTGAAGTGCTCGGACTTGCGGCCCACCGCAATGCCGAGGCGCTCGCCGCCCAGGCGAAGGCATTCGGCGTCCGGAACGTGTGCATTGCCGACCCCGCAGCCGTCGGTGATCTCAAGCGGTTCCTTGGCGACTGGCGCTGCCATGTCACAGCCGGCATGTCAGGCCTCAATGAGATTGCAGCTCTGTCCGAAGCGGATACGGTCGTCGTTGCCGTCGCCGGTGCGATCGGCATCGCGCCCACCCATTCGGCCATCGCCGCCGGCAAGCAGATCGCTCTCGCCAGCAAAGAGGTCCTCGTGGCGGCAGGCGGACACACCATGGCCCTGGCCCGCAAACACGGGGTCAGCATCGTTCCCATTGACAGCGAGCATTCAGCGCTCTTCCAGTGCCTGACGGGCAGCCCCGTCGAAAGCGTGTCGCAGCTCATTCTGACGGCCTCCGGCGGCCCGTTTCGCAACACTCCCTTTGATGCGATGGCCCGGATCACACCCGATCAGGCCCTGCGCCATCCGACGTGGAACATGGGCGGCCTGGTCACGATCAACTCGGCCACACTCATGAACAAGGGGCTTGAGATCATCGAAGCCCATTGGCTATTCGGCGTTCCCGAGCGCGACATCGAGGTCGTTGTGCATCCGCAGAGTATCGTACACTCGCTCGTGAGGTTCCGCGACGGTTCGATCCTCGCCCAGCTCGGATTGCCCGACATGCGGCTGCCGATCCAGTACGCCCTCATGTACCCCGAGCGCATAGACACCGATCTGCCCAAGCTGGACCTTACCGAATGCGGCGATCTGGTCTTCGAGAAACCTGATCCAGGGCGATTCCCGGCGTTGCGTCTGGCCCGTGAGGCCATGGAAATCGGAGGCACGATGCCCGCCGTCATGAATGCGGCGAACGAGGCAGCAGTGGCGCGATTCCTGGAACGCGGCCTTTCGTTCACAGGTATTATGGAAGCAGTGGAGTCGGTCATGCGCGCGCATCGCCCTGTCGAGCCATCGCTCGGTAATGTGCTCGAGGCCGATGCCTGGGCTCGCGAGCGGGTTCGCAACCTGTAGGCCTCGCCCTGTGGCTTGGTGGGTACAGTGGGGCCTGGCCCGATGGACCAGGCTGCGATGGTCCGCCGCTTCAGGGCGCGACCGGAATCTTCAATGTGTGGAGCATGAAGCATGACTGATGTTGCACTCGGTATTGCGTATCTGATCGTTACGATCAGTCTGCTCGTGCTTGCCCATGAGGGAGGCCACTATCTGGCGGCTCGGCTCTGCCGCATGCGGGTCGAGGACTTTTCGCTGTTCTTCGGACCCATTGTCGCTCGCCTTGGGCGGCGCGGTGACACGCTCTTTCACATTCGCGCCATTCCTTTCGGCGGGTTTGTGCGGATTGCCGGCATGGAACCCGAGGACGTTTCGGGAGGCATACCGGTGCTTCGCGCCCTCGCCGAAGCAGGGCAAGCGGGAACGGATCGGCTGGATGATGCAATCCGAAAGCTGCGCCGAGACACGCTCACGAAGGTGAACGAGGCCAACGTGGGCACGGAGGTGCGCACCGCCGTCCTCGCCGCCATTGGTCCGGACCATCGTCTCACACCCGAGGGGATAGTTGAGCTATCCAAGCTGCGGCACGCCCCGGGAACCGCCGAAGACGAGAAGCGGTTCATCGAGCTGGCGCTGAATGCCAATGAGCGCGCCGGTGACGCCGGTCTCTTCAGCAACAAGCCCATCCACCAGCGCGCTTTCGTCATCTTCTCCGGTCCGTTGGCCAGCCTGCTTTTCGGCTTCTTCGTGTTCTGCCTCATGGGGGTTACCGTCGGCCTGCCGACGCGCGACAGCCGTACGACCAACCAGGTCATCGAGGTGATCAAGGGGGGCGAGGCAGACCGGATTGACATGCGGACGGGCGACTATATCGTCGCTATAGACGGAGTCGCAATCACGAGCGGCAAGGAGATGACCGAAGCTATCCATAGCCGCGCCAACAAGCGAACGGTGCTGACCATCAAGCGCGGCAACCGGACGTTCGAGGCCGTCGTGACTCCTAAGCCGAAGGAGTTCGTGAACGACGCCGGCAAGAAGGTCATCTGGGGCGCTATCGGCATCGCCGCGAATATCGAGCTTCGTCGGGTGGGCATGGTTCAAGCGGTATCTTTCGGCGCTATCCGCACGTGGGACTTCATCGTGCAGTTGGTTACGATCCTCAGCGACCACCGCCAGGCGAAAGAGAACGTGGGCGGCCCGATCGCGATGGGACACATGGCCACTCAGGTCCAGCGCCTCGGGCTCGGCCCAATGATGTCCGTCGCGGCGCAGTTCAGCTTGAGCCTGTGTGTGCTCAACCTCTTGCCGGTGCCGGTGTTGGACGGTGGGCACCTGCTCCTGATCGCCGTAGAGTGGCTCCGTCGTCGAAAACTATCGCCGCGCGAGGTCTACAGCGCTCATGCATTCGGACTCGGCGTTCTCGCATTGCTGATCATCGCCGTCACCTACAACGATATCGCGAGGCTGGTGGCCGGCTAGCGACGCAAGGCGGCGCGGCAGAGCCTTGCCCTCCCAACGCACTTACTCTGCCGCGAGCACCTCAATGCTCAGCCGGTCGCCGGGGCCGAGTCGGATGGAAGTGCCGAACGACACCTCGATCATGCCGTCAGGCATGAACTGCGCATTATTCCGGATCGGTGTCAATCCAACCATCGTGCGCACCTCGCCGCCCTTGATGGTGCGCGGGGGCCGCATGACGACCCGGCGCACCTCGAAAGGCGGCCCCTGAACGGAGCGCTTTTCCGGGTCGGCGCTGCGGACCTGCATCGGCATCATGCGGTTCACACGGAACTCCACCGTCGTCCTTACCGGCAACTGACGCCAGTCGCACCATCCCCAGTGATATGGCATCAGCACGGGCCCGGCCATGCGGACTGCGGACACAGCCATGGCCGGAATGAGACGCAGTTCCTGATGCTCCGGATCGTAGGAGCAACCCATCGTGTGGTGCCAGCGCTCCCACGCCCCTGGTTGGGAGGGCGAATCGCCCGCAGGGCCGTCTGGTGAAGACCCGGCCCCCGCGAGCAACGATGCGCATTCCCGTGCGGCGTCCGCATCATTCGCCAGCGTGGCTAGATCCAGCATCGCTGTCAGCCCATTGCGCCGATTCGGGCAGTCACTCGACCCACGCAGGATCGGCATCGCTGTGTCCCGGAGGCGCGGCCAGATGTGATTCAGCCACCCACGAGCCGAGGTTGCGTCCAGATGGACACGGACCAACTGAGCGCAGTCGCTCACAGAACGGCAGTCATGCGGCGTGTCCGAGCGGATCAGCCGCCACTCGATATCGCCGGCGTCCAGGGACGGGAAAAGGGCAAGCAGCGAGCGCTGCAATCGGAGCCGGCGGTCGGTCGCAAGGGGGACGGCCGTCTCCGCGACCAGCATGGCCGGGCACGCAGGCTCCGCCTCTCCGGAGCCGCCCTTCCGCCATGACACGGACGTGATCGCCTCGTTCAGTTCCTCTGTCAGACCAGCAAGCGCGGGTCGGCCAACAACCGATCGTTCGAACCATGCTTGCCACTCGGCGGTCAACGCGGCCAGCGACGCGCGATCCTCCAGCGCCAGGCGAGCCACCGATAACGCATCGGCGAACCTGTCTGCATAGGGCGGGGGGATGTCCACAACGTTCTGATCAGTCCGGCTGCTGTTGGCTCCGGCCCCTCCGGCTCCTGCAACATACGCCCGAGGAGCGTGCCAAGCCACCGCAAAGTTTACGTCGCGGACCTCGTTGGCTCGCAGCTCAAGCCGGACCGATACCACGCCCGCCGGATGTACATGCCCGTCGCGTCCTGCGGCGGTCTCGCCCGTCACGCGCCCATCCCGTTCGAAACCCGACCACCACTCAGGCCGCCGCGATGCCGCGTTCCACGAGGCGGTGGAAACCTCAGCGTCGGGAGTCGGATAGGTCGCCACGATCGTCTGAGTGCCGCGCGCATTGTGAATCCTGAGATCCCTGACCGGCTCGTCCACGAGCTGAGGTCCTTCAAAGCGCACACCTGCGAAGCCGTCCGTCGCGGGCACCGCAGCCGCTTCCACCCGGGAGCGGTCACTGAATGCCCCGAGGCCCGGCGAGCCGCCTGTCCCGAGCGTCGTCTGCCAGCTCACGGCAACCGACACACCGACAGGCGCCCGGGAGACATTGCGCACAGTGAACGTGATCAGCACAACCGGCATCGAGGATGCCCAGACGTCGTGCGGCACCAGCGGGGTAAACGCGCGCATACTGACCAGAACCGGCAGTGCGGGATCGGAGCAGCGCAAGGTGGCGAAGGGATATGCGGCCTGGGCGTCCAGGTTCGTGGCCGAAGGCAGATCGTATGCCGGGCGTCGCGTCAGCAGCCGCGCGCTCGATCGTCCGTCAGCTTCGGTCCACACCGCCGCGAACGTGCCGGGTTGCGGGGGCGTTGGATGTGATGCGTTGTGGGTCACGGCGATACAGCCGAACCCGTCAGCGCCGAGCCATTCGATCCAGCCGGTGCCGATTCCTCCGAGGCGAACGGGGCCGCTCTGCGTGCCCGCAACGACCTGCGACGCAGGTCTCACTGTCTCGGCCACCGCCAAAGCGGGCGACAGGCAGGAGGCCAGAAGCATCAGGCACGAGATCGGCCCGATCAGGGGGCGGCAACGCCGGGCAAGCCGGCGGGCAAGAGGCGAACGGCAACGTTCACCTAGCCGCCACCTCACCCGTTCTAGCGTTCCGGACGAGTGATCTTGATCGTTCGGTGCGTCGTCCATGTCCTGCCGTGCCAGGTCACCGTCGCCTCGACACGGTAGTCCCCGGCCTGCGTGGCGGACGGAATCGTAGCGATGTAATGCACCTTGGCGACTCCGTTCTCTCGATGCACGTTCACGGACCGCACCGGCTTCCCCTTGACCTCCCAGCTCGCTGGAGGCTTCAACTCAACCTGAGCCCGCTTGAAGCCGGGCGCAGGTGAAGCGAGCGTGACCTGAAGCTTGACCTGCGTCGGACCGATCAGCGCCACTTCCGGCGGATCGGACTCCAGATTGATCGAGAATGCCTCCTCGATGGAAAAGCTTGCGGTACTCGACACCACCGAGCCGTCATCGAGCGTCGCCGACACGACGAACTGATAGAAACCAGGCACGGCGCTATCGGGAAGCGGCGATGAATATCGCAGCCGAAGGGTCTTCAGGCCCTTCACGGGGGGCACATTCACTTCTCGGAGCAGCTTGACATACGTTTCCGACGGGCCGACGCCTGACCATGTGACCGAGCGCACGCCGCGTGCCCGATCGAGCTGGTTGGAAAGGTCGAGCGCGGCGTGGAGCGTCTGCCCCGGTACCAGCGTTGAATCCTCGAGCGTCAGCTTGGGAACCAGGCCAGGTGCAGCCACGATCTTCGCCTCGGCGAGGATGACATCCAGCAACAGATGGGGCTCGTAGGGCGCCGTGGCCGCCGGCGCGGTCGCGGCCGGCAGGAAGTCCGCCCGGAAGCCGATCTGCGATCCGGCCCGCAGCGTCAAGCCTGCAGTCCCCCGCGGGATCGCGGCCTCGACAACCTGCCCCGCGCCCGCTTGACGCGCGGCGATAACGATCGAGGTCGGGTCAACCACCACGTCATTCCAGACCGGTGCATCGCGATTGGCTCCGGCATCAAGCAGGCGTACCGTTACGGGCGACACACCCGAAGCTCCAACAGGCGCAATCACGACTTCGGCGTTATCCTGGCCGCGCAGCCAGCCATCTCCGTTCGCGTCGAAGTTGGTGACAAACCACCCGGGACTGTCCATGCGCGCGGCGACGTAAAGGTTCTCGTCATCCCAGTTGAGGTAGACGGTGCCGTTCACAGGCTGCCCGCTGATGGTGTAGAGGGGCGTCCATTCGTTATCCCGGATTTCGCCATCCACAGCCGGCCTGAGCTTCAGCCGCTGCGGATCGAAGGGGTACCGCGGCCTCTCACGGTAGTTGATGACCACCGCGGGCTGCGCAACCTGGGTGCCTCCTGCCGCCTGAGCCGAGCACGGCTCCGGACCGTTGGCCATCGGCCCCACGATCAGAAAGAACGCGACGAATGCGCCGCACAGGAGTCTCTCGCCCACTTTGCACCCCCTATCCCAGATCTGACGATGGTCTCGCCCGGCTTCGCACTCAACCACCTTGCCACGCCTTCGGTTCCGAAGCGCGTGGCACCAAACCGCCGCGCGCAGGTCGCCCGCTTGCTGCGAAGCCGCCGATACCCCCACGGTGTCGCTAAGCTAATCTAGCACCTTTGATGCGGCGCGTCAAGAACCCGCGCGCATCTCGGGCCGAAACAACAGGCGCCAGTGCGTGGTATTGTCCTCGTCGTCTTCGCCGACCGCCACAAAACCGCTGCGCATGAGGATCGTGATCATTCGATGATTGTCCGCCTGGGTGTAGGCCTCCACGCCGGCCAGGCCACGCGACTGACCGATGCCGATGAGATGCGACATCAGCAGCGAACCGATCCCGCGGTCGTGCCAGTCGTCGCGAACGGTAAAGGCCATCTCAGCGATGCGGGTCGTTTGGTCCACGAAGTACCGCCCGACGCCGAGCAGCTCCTCACGTGCCCCGTCGCGGCGGACGACCACGAGGGCCATCTCCTGATCGTAGTCCACATTCACGAGGCGCACACGTTCACGGTGCGGGAGCGATTTGAGAGGCCGACGATAGCGGCGGTAGACCGTCTCCTCCGACAGGCGATAGTGGAACTCGCGGATCAGTCCCTCGTCTGTGACCTTGATGGGCCGCACCATGACCTGAAGGCCGTCAGGGAGAGCGGCGGTTTGCTCGAGCTCCTCAGGGTAGCGCGGCGTGAGCGCCAGTTCGGTGAGATCGGCCGTAACCAGGCGCCGCTCGCGTGCTGCATGAAGCAGTTCCTTGCGGAAATCGGGATGCGCGATGCTGATGAGCGCCATCGCACGCTCGCGGATCGTTCGTCCATGCAGGTATGCCGTACCGTACTCTGTGACCACGTAGTGGACATCGCCTCGCGACGTGACAACGCCCGCTCCGGGCTTCAGTGCCGCCACGATCCGGGAAGTGACCGTGCCATCGGCCAGCACGGCGGTTGAAGGCATGGCAATGATCGGCTTGCCGCCCTTGCTGCGGGCTGCTCCGCGTATGAAGTCCATTTGGCCGCCGATGCCGCTGTAGAAATACTCGCCGAACGAATCGGCGCAGACCTGACCGGTCAAATCTATCTCGATCGCCGAGTTGATCGCAACCATCCGATCATGCTGTCCGATGACGAATGGATCGTTGACGTAGTCGGTTGCGCGCATCTCGATCGCCGGGTTGTTGTCAACGAACGAGTAGAGCTTCTCGGTGCCCATGCAGAAGGTCGCCACGATCTTGCCGGCGTGCAGCGCCTTCTTTCGTCCGGTGACGACACCGCCTTCGACAAGGGGGATGACGCCATCGCTGAACATCTCGGTGTGGATGCCGAGATCGCGTTTGTCCGTCAACGCATCGAGCACTGCATCCGGTATGCCGCCTATCCCCACCTGGATCGTGGAGCCGTCCTCGATCAAGTCTGCGACATGTCGGCCAATGCGCCGCATCACCTCGTCCTGCTCGGGGCGCGGGAGCTCGCGAAGGGGACGATCGCTCTCCACGATGGCATCGAACCGAGAGACGTGCACGAAGCTGTCGCCAAGCGTTCGGGGCATCCGCCGGTTTACCTCCGCGATCACCCCTCGGCTCGAGTCGATGGCCGCACGAACGACGTCAACGGAGACGCCCAGGCTGCAGCAGCCGTGCTGATCCGGCGGCGAGACCTGAATCAGCGCCCAATCGAGAGGAATCTGACCGCGCCGAAACAGCTCCGGCAGCTCCGAAAGAAAGATGGGCGTGTAATCGGCCCGGCACTCATTGACCGCTGACCGGGTATTCGCGCCGATGAAGAACGAGTTGGCGCGAAAATGATCGGCGAAATGCTCCTCGGCATACAGTGCGACGCCCAGCGTCAGGACGTGCACAATCTCCGTATCGGCGAGCCTGCCGGCCCTCGATACAAGGGCCTCTACAAGCGTCTCCGGCTCGGCCGCACCGCCGCCGATGAAGACGCGCTGCCCTGATCGGATCGGCGCAACCGCGCGCGACGCGCTTGTCAGCGGGAGGGCAGGCTTGCCGCCGCGCTGCCCTGCGTTAATCTGCGTTGCTTCCATACTGGAGGACCCCGCTGTCTTTCATTTGCCTGAACGTCACATCACCGCCGTTCGCTCGCGGCCCATGCGGCACCGATTCGCCTGGTCACGAACTACCGTGTCTGCATTCTCGCGAGAGCGGCCTTGACCGAAACGAACGACACGTTCCATGCGCCATGGAACGGATTGTCCATGTCTTTCACTACCGACAGAACATACACCAGAGTGCCCGCCACGGCCGCGACCACGATGCACGACAGCACAAGAGATCGGAACCCCAGCACGTAGAACCCGGATAGCAGAGCCCCTGAGGCGAACATCACGAGGCTCCACAGCGTGCCGGGGATTCGGGTCGAGCTTACCGCCAGGCGGTCTTGACGCGCATCCGCCACCCGAGCGAGGTCGCGGAGCATCTCATCGTAGACAGTGTCGTCCTTTTCGCCGGTGACCGGAGTCGCGCGGACGGCAGCGGCGAGAGCGGCAGCCAGCTCCTGTGCGATCGAGCTGCGTTCCCCGACCGCCAGTCGGCGCGCCTCGTCGCCGATAACCGTCTCCAGATAGCGTGTCGCTGCGCTTCGAACGTTCGCGGCTGCACCTCGGTCTGTCAGCATCGAGGCTGAGGTCACCAAATCCTCAACCGCGGAGGCCTCTCGATCAAGCCCCGTCTGAACCCGGTTGTACTGCTCCCAGACGACGTAGATCACAAATGCGACAATGATGCTGTAGACGCCGCCGACAACTCCGAGGTACGTTCCGACACTGTGCACTTCGCGGACCAGCGTTTCAACGGGAAGCAGCGGCGCCAGCACCACACGAAGCGCACAGGCTCCCGCCATGCCTGCAATGACACGTGACACAAACATGGTCTTGTTTGCCCGGACTACGGACAAAGGCCCCGTCCCAGCCGCCACCGCCGGCGGAACGAGGCCGCGTGTCTGCAGTCTTCCCTGATCAGAACCCCATCTGCCAGCGGGCGCCGAAGCTGTCCCGCTGATGGCCCTGAACGAAGTCGTACTCCACCGTCAGGCGCTGCATCGGCGTGAACTGGTAACGCCAACCGAAGTCAATGGATCGGTAGTCCAGGCCCCCATAGGTGCGCTGATACCGGATGAACGGTATGGACTTCAGCGCATCGAGCTTGGCTTCCAGCATGAGGTAACCGCCGTTGTAGCGGACCGGCACGGGTGTCTTCGAGGTGGTGCTGTTAATGAACCTGACATTGTAGAACTCGCCCGACACCTGGGCATACGGACAGGGCTTCACCTGAAGCTCTGCAGCGAGAGCGTGCCTGTCGTACTCGCGATCATCGCCAGCTCGGTATGTGCCGAGGACACCCGAGACGCCTGCCCGGACGCTAGGAGTAAGGTCGTGCGCGAAGCGGCCCACCAGGGTCTTGTTGGCGTTGCTGTCCGCTTGCCGCAGGCCCTGTCCATTGACGAATGCCAGTGCCCAGTGGGTCTTGTCAGCCGGATTCGGCGACGATTGCAGGGTCAGACCGATGTCATACTCGTAGAGCGCAAACGACTCTGCGGCGAACGACAGTTCCAGCGGCGATCTCAGTGCGGCGTTGTCTTCGAGGATCTCAGTTCCGAACGGCACGATGAACTGCCCCACGCGCAACAGGCCGAGGCCGGGCAGGGTCCGTTCCGCGTAGGTGTATACCGTAAACGATGTGCTTGCGCCGGACCCAACCTTCCCGCTGCCGGCATCCATCTGAATCTGGACTCTGGTCTGATCGTCAAGTTCCGCGGTGATGGTCGGCCTTGCCCGCCTGATGCGGAAGTTCGAGTAGCTGCCCGTAACCGCGTTACCCTGAGGGAACACGGCATCCAGTTGCATGTATCCCTTCACGGTTATTCGGTCATACCACGGCTTCGGCTTCTGGGCTGCGTCGTCGCCCGCTGCCATCGCCGGCACCTGGAACGTCACAGCAGCGACGGCCATGACGATTCCCAGCCCGGCCGACCTCACGTCACGCATTCCACGTAAGCTGAGCACTTCCTGTCATTCCTCCCGGTATGGGGGACAGGGGCGGCACGTGCGCGCCCCTGTCGCTAACTTGTCTTGCGGTCGGTGCGTGGGATGCGTCTCGGCGACGACAGCCCACGCACGCGTCGTGCTTGATCGAACCTAGCCTTCGTCGCTGGAGTACTTGTCCTTGAGGCTTGCGACGATGTGGGGATCGGCAAGTGTCGTCGTGTCGCCCAGAACGCGGCCTTCGGCAATGTCGCGCAAGAGGCGTCGCATGATCTTGCCGCTGCGGGTCTTCGGCAGATCGGCCGTGAAGATGATGTCGTCGGGGCGGCAGACCGGACCGAGCTTGCTGCCGACGAACTTCTTGAGATCGGCCGCGAGCGCTTCGTCCGCGTGGTAGCCTTCGCGCACGATGACGAACGCCACGGGCGACTGCCCCTTGACATCGTGGGCCTTGCCGATGACGGCCGACTCGGCCACGGCCGGATGCTCCACAAGGGCGCTCTCGAGCTCCATGGTGCTGATGTTGTGCCCGGCCACGAGCATGATGTCGTCAACGCGCCCCATGAGCCAGAAGCAGCCGTCCTCATCCTTGACGGCGCCGTCGCCGGTCAGATAGCGCCCGGGGAATCGGCTCCAATAGACCTGCTGATAGCGGTTATCGTCCTTCCAGAGGGTCCGGAGCATGCCTGGCCATGGCTTATTGATGACGAGGTACCCCTTGTGCCCGATGGGCATCGGTTTGCCGCTGTCGTCCACAACTTCGGCGGCGATGCCGGGGAACGGGCGGGTTGCAGAGCCAGGCTTCAAGGTGACCAGGCCAGGCAGCGGCGAGATCATGATGTGCCCGGTCTCGGTCTGCCACCAGGTGTCCACGATCGGCAGCTTGCCCTTGCCGATGACGCTGTGGTACCAGAGCCATGCCTCGGGGTTGATCGGCTCGCCTACGGTGCCCATCAGGCGAAGGCTGCTCAGATCGCAGCCGTTCGGCAGGTCGTCGCCCCACTTCATGAAGGTCCGTATGGCCGTCGGTGCCGTGTAGAACACGGTCACCTTGTGCTTCTCGATGACCCTCCAGAAGCGGTCTCGACCAGGAGTGTCGGGGGAACCTTCGTACATAACGACGGTCGCGCCGTTGGCCAGAGGACCATAGACGATATAGCTGTGTCCGGTGACCCATCCGACGTCGGCGGTGCACCAGAACACGTCGCTGTCCTTGAGATCGAAGATCAGCTTCGATGTTGCGTAGACGCCCGTCAGGTAGCCGCCCGTCGTGTGCTGAATGCCCTTGGGCTTGCCGGTGGAGCCTGACGTATACAGAATGAACAGCGTGTCTTCGGCATCGCATGGCTCGGGATCGCAGGTTGCCGAAGCGCTTGCCATGGCCTCGTGCCACCAGACGTCACGGCCTGGCTCCATGGTGACCGGGCATTTCTCGGCGCCGACGCGCTGAACCACGACCATCTTGCTGACGTCCGGGGCGTCCAGCAGTGCATCGTCGGACGTTTTCTTCAGGGGAACGACATTGCCGCGTCTCCACCCACCGTCAGCGGTGATCAGGACCTTGGCGCCGGAATCGACGAGGCGCTCCCGCAGCGATTCAACCGAGAACCCGCCGAATACGACCGAGTGTGCCGCCCCGATGCGCGTACAGGCCAGCATCGCGATCGGCAGTTCGGGGATCATCGGCAGATAGATACCGACTCGATCGCCCTTTTTCACGCCCAGGGATTTCAGGACGTTGGCGAATCGGCTGACATCTTCGTAGAGCTCACCATAGGTGATCTTCCTGACGTCGCCCGGTTCGCCCTCGAAGACGATCGCTACCTTGTCCTTGCGCGGGCTATTGGCGTGCCGATCAACGCAGTTGTAGCTGACGTTGATCTTGCCGTCTACGAACCATTTTGCATGCGGTGGCTGCCAGTCGAGCACTTTGGTCCACTTTTGGAACCAGTCGAGCTCTTCGGCAAACGATGCCCAGAAACCCTCGGGATCTGCCTCTGCTCGCTCGTAGATCGCCGGATCATTCGCGTTGGCCTGTGCGGCGAACGCCGGATCCGGCGGGAACGTGCGTCCTTCTGCAATGAGGGCTTCCGCCGTCTTTGGTGCTTCCGACATTACCTAGCTATCCTCCGTAGGTCGGGAGCGATGCTCGAAGGCTCCGCCCCCGTTGGTATGGTGAACGATATGGACCAGCGCGATGGTCCGCCTGCTGAGGGCTCGACGGGCAGCGCTGCATTATCATTATCCGGCCTGCGGGAGAGCTCGGGCTCTCCAGATGTGCAGGGCGATGGCAACGGCGCAGGAGATGACGCACAGGATGCCGCAGACAGCGAACGCACCCGCATAGCTTCCGGTCAGGTCCTTTGCGGTGTTGGCGGCATAGATGCCCGCCACGCCCGCGACGCCGTACGACGTGAAAACAAGGCCATAGTTCGCGCCAAGGCTCTTGGCCCCGAACAGGTCGGCAGTGGCGGATGGGAACAGCGCGAAGTTGCCTCCGAAGTTGAAGCCGACGAGCCCGGCGCCGAGGGCTATGGCGCCTTCCGTAGTGAGCGACGGCAGCACGAACATCATGAGGGCCTGGAACGCGAACATGGCCACAAAGGTGGGCGTTCTGCCGATCCTGTCGGAAATCACGCCCCAGACCACGCGGCCAACTGCATTGAAGATGGCCAGCGATCCAACGGCAAGGGCGCCCTTTTCCATGAGGGCCTTCTTGACATCAGGTCCCACGGCTCCCGCTGCAGCAACGAGCTGCTCTCCGGCAAAGCCTTTGGCCACTCCGATAACCGTCAGACCGGCAAGAGCTCCGCTGAAGAACATGGCCCAGAGCATGTAGAACCCGGGCTTGCGAAGCAGTTCGCCTGCCTCGCTTTCGGCAGGAGCCTTGGGGGGCGTCCCGGGCGGATTGCTGAGCAACAGAGCGCCGATGACGACGCCCAGCAAGGCGACAACGCCATGCACCAGAAAGAAAGAGCCTATATCGTGCTCACGCAAGTAGAGGCTCCCGCCGATGGGAAGGTCCTTGTTGCTGTAAATGAACGCGCCGAAACCGAAGCCCGCCACCGCAATGCCCGAGACCAGCCCTTTGGCTGTGGGGAACCACTTCACAAGGGCTGCAATCGGGCATACGTATGCAAAGCCGATCCCTGCTCCTGCGAGCAGGCCGACGGTGACGATGAGAAGCGTTATGTTCGCCCCCGTTCCCTTGACTAAGTCGAACGTCAAGATCGCACCCTCAATCAGGAAGGCGGCGCCCAGCAGGACACCGCCGATGAGCGCCGGGAACCCCGGCCCCTTGACGTCCTGAACGCGCCCCGCGTATACCATGAACACCGCAAACGAGAGGATGGCAACCGAGAAGGCGTACTTGAGCGGGGCCTGGCGCTCGTCATGTCTCTTCTTGGCATCGGAATCGGAGATTACCTCGACGCCCGCAGGCACGGCCTCACCGGATTCGATCAGCTTCGCCTGTTCCGACTGGGAAATGAAATCCCTGGGGTAGAGCTTCTGTTCGAGGGGTTGCCAGAAGATACTGTAACCGTAGACTGTACCGAGGATGAGTTGTACGACGATGGCCCCGATGAGCACCTTCCAGCGGGCCAAACTGGAAGGCGTAGTGACGGCAGCGTCAGAAGTCATGCATGGCTCCTCCCAACTGGGACTCCAGACAGAACCGTCTCCGCCCCGGAGGATCCGGCACGATTCCGTCAGCGAGATGGATTGCGGGCGCGTATTGTGCCACGCCTTGCATTACGACTGGGCCTTACCGGCGCTTCACTGAGCGCCGGCTTATTATACCCGTCCGCGTTTCTGCAGGCGGCGTGTTGCGGCCCGGTTGCGGAAGAGTCTGTGCGGTATTTCACCGTCCGGGCGGCAAGACGAGGCTGTTTCCGCCCCCATAGGGAGTGACCGCGTTGCCTCCCTGGGTCCGGCCAAAGCTGGACATGCCGCCGGAGCTCGTGCCGGGCTGCACAGAGTTGCCATGCGACATGCCGGAAGGTGCAGCAACACCCGGCTGGACAGGGGGAACTCCGCCGTAGGCGCCCTGACCACCGACCGGCGGAACCGCCTGGCCCGGGCCTTGCTGTGGCCATTGGACGTTCCCGGCGCCGCCGGGTCGGACTGACGCTCCGCCCGAGGTCTGTGCCGTGACTCCGCGTCCCGCGCCCTGTGACCCGGCGGGCGGCGCGGTCACCGCCTGACCGTGCTCACCCCGCTGCAGAATGGCTGCACGTTGTTCGGGGAGTACGTCGCGTCCCCAGAGCTGGTACAGAATCAGCAGCCAGGCGATGCCGCCTGCACCAAGGAGCCAGAGCATCGCCTTGCGATGGGCGTTCGGCACCATACCCCGGCCTGCGCAGGCAACACACGTGATGGCGCCCTTGCCATCGCACTTGACGCAAGCCTCTTGCCGACCGTCATCGAGGATCAGCCGAGACAGACCGGTGCCGCCGCAACTGACGCACTCCGTCTTGCCCGCGCCGTCACAATCGAGGCATGGTATCTCCGGCTTGAGGCTGACATAACGCCGCATACGTGACCATCGTGACAGGTCCTCGCGCAGCTTCTCTTTAACCTCGGCAGCACCCTCGCTGATCGTCTCACGCGCTGTGGAACGGCGTGGCAGCTCCATGCTCTATCTCCGATCGGGCGGCTGCGGTTCGGCAGAGCCTCGCCGCTCCCGGCCAACCCTAGAACGAGAATACGTTCCCTTGCGGCAACCCGAACAGGTTCGACCGCATCACTCCATCGGGCATGTTCTTGGCGTGCCCGTCAAAGTAGAGCACGTTGAACTGGTTGTTGTGGGACCACCAGCCCTCGTAGTAGCAGTAACATCCGGGATCTGTGCACAGGCCTGGCAGCGGAGGCGCAGGGTTCACAACGGCATACGAGGTCAGATACCTGTAGTCCCAGAGCAGGACAGTCTGAGAGGCATCGTAGACCTGGGAGTCGCTTCGTCCGGCAGCGAACCCGTTGTAGACGTAGCTGAGTCCCGGCTGCGTAGTATCCGAGTTCTGCGTCCAACCTCGATGCGAGCTGCACCTGTATACGTCGGCGTTGCGCACGTAGGGGAAGATGCCCTGCGCCCAGTTCGTAAACGGACCGTTGAGCCAGTTGGGAACCCCGTACGCCGCGTCCATCCAGAACGGGCAGTTTCCCTCAATGTACAGATGCTCCTGCCATGGAGACTGAGAGTCGTTGTCCATCGAGTACATGACCATCGCCTTACCGAGCTGGCTGATGTTGGAAATGCAGACGATGGCTCGTGCCTTCTCCCGGGCCTGGGCGAAAACCGGAAACAGCATGGCTGCGAGGATCCCGATGATCGCGATGACTACCAGAAGCTCTATCAGGGTGAAACCATATGTCGCTTTGCCGCGCACTGTGGCGTCCTTTCTGTGGTGTCCACCCGAGATGGCGGACCGGAGCGTCATAGAGATCAGGAAATCTGATTGACCCGGGTCTCCTGATCTCTTCTGCCGCTAGCTGTCTTTGTCCTTGTTGTTATCCGCCGGCTTCGGCGGGATCGGCGGCTCCTCGTCATCGTCCGGCTTCGGAGGCTCGCGCGGCGGCAGCTTGCGGATGATGATATTGCGGTACTCCACCGCTGTGTGATCGCCCTGAAGCATCAGAGGGCCTGGAGTGCCTTCCTCATTGTCAAGCGCCCCGCCTGTCGGGCCGTCTATCTCGGCGAGGTCAATGATGAGCTCGTCGTTCAGGATGACCGTCGCGGTTGCCTTGGAGATGATTGCCCCGGTGGAGTCCTTGACCGCCTGCATGAAGTGCACGTCGAGCGTCTGCCATTCCCCGGCCGGCTTGGCTGCATTCATCTTCGGCGCAATCTTGCTGTAGATCGCCCCCATCATGGAGTTGGTCAGGTCCGTCATTCCGGCCGAGTCGCCTACCTGAATCTCGTAGCGCCCCTGCAGATAGACTCCGCTGTTGCCGCCCTTGGGCACACGAACCTCGATGTGGAGCTCGAAATCGGTGAACTTCTCCTCGGTGATCAGGTCCGTTCCGCGGTCTGTGTTGGCAAGCACGCCGTCCGTGACCGTCCAGCAGTTCTTGCCGTTGGGATCGCGGAGTTTCCACCCCTTGAGGTCGGAACCATTGAAGAGTCGGGAGAGTGGAAGTGCCCCGTAGTTCACCGGAGGTTCAACTTCAGGCTTCTTGCCGGTGTTGGCCGGAGGCTTCGGCTTTTCGGCAGCGTTCGTGCCCTTCGATCCCTTCTTCTGCGCTGCTGCTTTGCTGTCGCCGGACTTCGCCTTCGATTGACTTCCCTTGCTGCTCTTGGACGCCTTGCTGGTCTGCTTCGACTTC
>DYKI01000020.1:35774-45147 GCA_020722705.1 Chthonomonas calidirosea
CTTCGATTGACTTCCCTTGCTGCTCTTGGACGCCTTGCTGGTCTGCTTCGACTTCCGCGTCTTCTGCGTCTTCTGCGTCTTCTGCGATTGCTGCTGCGTCTTCTTGTTGGACTGCGCCTCGGCCAGGCCACCGCAGGCCAGCAGGGAGCCGATGACGAGGACGAGTACCATCATGCGATGCATTGAGTTTTCCTCCGTATCCGCGGGTCACTCGGCCTGCGGGTCGCGCTTGGGCATGGACAGGCCGGGCTTGCGTTGAACTATTGGACGCTCAGGCTGCGGCCGACGTTCGGGCTTCGCTTTCGGCAAAGCCGCAAAGACCGCCTGCTTTCGCATATAGCTGATCTGCATACGGAACTGCATGAGCGCATCCGTTCCGATGAGCCCCGTTCCTGCAGCGACACCGGGGATATCGTCCAGCGCCGCAAGGACAGGCACGTCTGTTATCTTCGCCGATCCGAGCCGGAGTTCCTTCAACCGTGCGTTGCCTATCCGTACCGGCGCACCTGCAGGCATCGAGACGGTCCGTTCCGAAGCGACAGACAGCTTCAGGGAGCGCACAACCGACGCCGGCAGAAGGGATCCGCGCACACCGGTTGCAAGGATGGCCTTGAACTCGGCAGACCCGTTGGCGCGCGCCTTGACCTCGATCCGTCCATTGACGATCTCCATCGGGACCGGTGTGCCCCCACGGATCGGCGGCGCATTCGGCGGCGCCAGCAATAGCCGTTTGTTGGCCGGGTCCACCTCCACCGAACCCAGCGAGAGCACGGCGTTGCCGATCCATGCATCGGGCACCTGGGCCCGAGACGGAGATGCGCTGTCCGAACCGGCTGCCGCAAGGGATGGCGAGGTCCCCGACGAGCTGCCGGTCCCACCCGAAAACTGGGCCGTCGGGTCGCCTATGAACAGCAACACCCCGTCAATGACGACACGCCCCAGACGGATGCTGTGCATACCGGCCGACGCTGCGCGGATAGGCCCGAACGGAGAGGCTATCATCACCTCACGGAACCCCGACATGCCACGGTCGGACGCGATGCGGGTCGAGATCAGTGTCTCTCCGATTCCTGTGTCGAGAACGGCACGCATCGGCAGTCCGGCGCCCAGGCCGGCCTCGATCGTGAGCGCTCCCGACTCGATCTTGAACGGTATCTCTGCGGGCAGCGACGATGCTGCGGAGAGACGCGGCTCAAGACCGGAACCGGCCAGAGCCGCTGCCAGACAAATGGCCATCGCCACGGTCAATAGCAGTCGGGAACTCAACGGGCCGCGCATGCCGTTATTGTAACATCGGCATCAGGGGGCGTCAAAGAGCGCGGACACGACGCGCGTTGACTCCCCGCCGGGCAAAGGGCTATACTCGCATGTTGCGGGGCGCCGGCGCGACACGCCCCGCTTTGTTATGGCTCACCCAATCGCACCAAGGAGGGGCCCATATGGCTGCTGCCGTCAGCATCCAAGGCCTGACGAAGACCTACCTCGACGTTTGGACGAAGACCGAGATCCGAGCTGTAGACAACCTCGCGCTTGAGGTCGAGGAAGGCGAAGTATTCGGCTTTCTCGGCCGGAACGGCGCAGGCAAAACCACCACCATCAAGATGCTCCTCGGTCTCATCTTTCCAACGTTCGGAACCGCCAACGTCCTCGGCAAACCCATTGGCGACATTGCCGTCAAGTCCCAGCTCAGCTATCTGCCTGAAGAGGCCTACTTCTACGAGGGCATGACCGGCTGGGACACCATGGATTTCTACGCCCGCCTTTTCCGGATCAGCGAACCGAAGCGGTCCGAGCGCATCAAAAAGTGCCTCAAGGATGTCTTCCTCGACGAACAAGCGTGGCAGCGTCCAATCCGCGGCTATTCGAAGGGGATGCGCCAGCGCATCGGCATCGCACAGGCGCTCATCAACGATCCCAAGCTGCTCTTCCTCGACGAGCCGACCTCGGGCCTCGACCCGATCGCCCATGCCGAGCTAAGGGAAATCATCGTCAATGTGGGCCGTCAGGGCAAGACGGTGTTCCTTAGCTCGCACCAGTTGCCCGACGTCGAGCTGACTTGTTCGCGTGTCGCCATCATTCATCGCGGCAAGCTTCTCGCATCCGGCAAGACGCAGGAACTCACGTCGGGCGACATGGTCGAGATCACCTTTACGGGCGGAGACACGGCCCTATTCGAGAAACTGAAGGCGGCGGGCAGCGCATGCGAGCAGAAGGACGGTGCAGCCCGCATTCCATCGGTCGCGCCGAAGGACGTCAACGACATCGTTGACCTGATCCGCGGCGCGAAGGCATCGGTCACCGCGATCATGCCGCACAAGCGCACCCTCGAAGAGGTATTCGTTGACACCGTCATGAAGGCAGGAGCGAACTGACAATGGTAACCCTTGCCATCGCCAAACAAACCCTGGAGGATATGCTCCGGCGCAAGATTCTGCTCATCCTCCTGATCGTCGCCGTGGCCATGATCGCCCTTGGTCCGTCCGTCGGCTTCCTCAGTCCGCGCGAGAGTTCCGCGGTGCTGCGCAGCCTCGGTCTGGCCGTGATCCTCCTGGCCGGCCTCCTGATTACCGTCCTCACAGGGATCCAGGTGATCCCCACCGAGATCGAACGGCGAACCGTCTATACCGTGCTGTCCAAACCCGTTCAGCGCTATGAGTTCGTCCTCGGCAAGTTCCTGGGCGGCCTGTTCACCGTCTTCGTCATGATCGCCTCTATGGGCATCGTGTTCATCGGGGTCCTGAGGTATCAGGAGGGCCGCTTCGCCCCCGAGATGATACAGGGCGTCATGATGACGTTCTTCCAGATGACCCTCCTCGGAGCGCTCGCCATCTTCTTCAGCACATTCGCCACACCGGTGGTCAACTTCTTCCTGAGCTTCGGCCTGTTCATCGTCGGCAACATGTCGGCCGTGACCGAGTCGCTGCTGAACAACAAGAACATCGCCACCCGCGTGATTGCCGGCGCTGTCCACTATGCGATCCCGAACTTCGGCAACTTCAACATTCAGAACAAGCTGATTCACCCGCAGGTCGTCATCAAGAACATGAACGTCTTCATCATGCAGAACATCGCCTATGCGCTCATATACTCGGCGGTTCTGCTTCTGCTGGCGATCATTGTCTTCGACCGGCGCGAAGTGTAGCGGAGGCGGGCAATGCGATCGTCCACCCGCCGGAACCTGATTCTGGCGATCCTGCCGCTCTTCGCACTCAGCGTGGTGCTTCAGGTTCGGATTGACCCGACCGTCGCCGACATGAACAAGGGTCGCAAGACGCCGTTTGCCGGCCTTTCCACCGAGTTCATCCTTGGCCCGCTGCTCGGGTTGCAGCAGGCAGTCGCAGGCTTGCTCTGGGTCCGCGCCGACGAGTTCTTCCACGAAGGAGACTACGACGCCATTCTGCCGATGGTGCGAATGGTAACATGGCTCGACCCCCATAACCTTGACGTGTACATCACCGGGGCCTGGCACCTCGCCTACAACTTCACAGACTCGAGCGAGCGCTCGGATCGCCGCTACATCCCCGCCGCCCAGAAACTGCTCGAAGAAGGCGACTCCAACAACCCGGGCGTCTACGACATCGCCTTCGAGTTGGGCTGGCAGAACACCGACAAGATCAAGGACTACGAGCGAGCACACTACTGGTACAAGAAGTGCGCCGAAGAGCGCAAGGGCATGGATGAGCGCGGTGAGTTGACCAAACCCGTTCCCATGTTTGTCTGGCATCAGCTCGCCCACTCGCTGGCCAGGCTCGGCCGCATTGACGACTCGATTGCCGTCTGGCGCAAAGCCCTCATGATGAGCAACGAGCTCGTGCGCAAAGACCCGAAGGACTACAGCCGCCGCAATGTCCGCGACAGCGAGCGCCACAACCTTGAGCTCACCCTCAAGCGCAAGTTCTCACGGTACACGCATGAGATAGACTGGGAACTCGACAGCAAGCGCTCACAGGGCGTAGATCCGATCACGGGCGAGCCCAAGCCCCGCGATTCCTACCTCTTCCTGAGTCAGGAGGACATCCGGCGCAAGGCCGAGCAGTTCCGCATCGCAGGCGAACCGGTACCACCAATGGCCGTTGGGCAGCCGCGTCCCCCTGCCGTTGTGCCGAAGTGGGAAACCGCCTTCGATGTACGCCCCACCTTCACAGCCGACAAAGTGCTGGAGCTCAAGGGACGGTTCAATGTGGGCGACGGTGCACGCGTCACGATCAGGCTTCACGACGAAACGTGGCGGCCTCCGCAACTCAAGGCATTCACGTTCGACATTGACCAGGATGTGACGCTGATGCAGGACCAGCACTCGGTTCGGCAGGGCACATGGGGCCGCAAGATTGACATGAGCAAGGACCCGAAGATGTACAGCTTCAAGGCCCCTCACTACTTCCTCGTCTTCGAGTTCGATCCGCGCTCCACATCGCCGTTCGTCCACGACCGCTTCGGTTGGTCCGGTGAGGGCATGACCGACAAGAAGTACCTGTGGCCGGAAAACGAGAAGAGCCCGCCCAACCGCATCCTGCGCAAGGTCTACAGGATATCCCGGGCTCAGGTTCTCCGGCGCGCCCCGATCACCGAGGCTGACGTGTTCCCGAACGCCAAGTACATCGAGCTGCAACGGTCGGAGGCCGCTCCCGCCAAGTAGGCAGCGACACCGCGGTCACCAACGGGGCAGGCTTCGGTCTGCCCCGTTTTGCTGCATGTTCGTCCAACTTCATGTCACTGCCGCAGGCCGAATCGCGTACAATAGTTGGTGTGATCGTGCTAGACGGGGAGCTAGCGGTGCCCTGTACTCGCAATCCGCTCCAGCGAGGTCGAAGCACTTGCCCTCGGGGCGCACGATACTCGGTTCAACCGGCGACAGCGGCGCCGATGGCCGGGCTCCGCGCATCGGCAAGCATCTGAACCGTGTCAGGGCCGGAAGGCAGCAGCACTAAGGATGACTTCCCGAGTGCCGCGTGACTACCTGGCCGTAGCCGTTCATCGGCGGCTTCCGGGTAACGACGCAACAACGGCATGGCGCACGATCACATCATCCTCATTGCATCGAGAAGGCCCGTAGCGTGGCATACGTTTCCCTGTACCGCAAGTATCGCTCACAAAGCTTCAACGAGTTGATCGGTCAGGAGCACATCACCACGGTGCTTCAGAACTCCATCCGCTCAGGGCGCATTCCGCACGCCTACCTCTTCTGCGGTCCTCGAGGCTGCGGGAAGACCTCGACGGCACGCCTCGTGGCTCGCGCACTCAACTGCCAGAGCTTCGACGCGCCCACCCCCGAACCGTGCGGCCATTGCACCTCGTGCGAGCGCATACGGGATGGCAACGCCATAGACGTGGTCGAAATGGATGCCGCGTCGGAGACCGGCATAGACGACGTGCGTGAGAAGATTATCGAGAACGCCCGTTACGCCCCTGTAGAGTGCCGGTACAAGGTCTACATCATTGACGAGGTGCACGATCTCTCGCAGAAGGCATTCGATTCCCTGCTGAAGACGATTGAGGAGCCTCCTGCACATGTGGTCTTCATCCTGGCCACAACTGAGGCCCACAAAGTTCCGATGACGATTCGGTCGCGCTGCCAGCGCCTCGACTTCCGCCGGGGTGCCACCTCCGACCTGACCGCGAATCTGAAGCGCGTTCTTGAATCCGAAGGACGTCAGTATAACCCTGAGGCGCTGTTCCTGCTCTCCCGCGCCGCCGAGGGCTCGTTCCGCGATTCGCTCAGCCTGCTCGAGCAGGTGATGGCATTCACGGACGCTCCCATCACTCCTGAAGCTGTGCAGCAGTCCATCGGGGCTGTGACAACCGATCTGATTGACAGCGTGATCGCAGCCATCGCCTCGGACGATCTCAAGAACGTTTTTGAAGCGGGCCGAACCCTCATGGCCTCGGGCACCGACGCACGCCAGGTCCTCTCCGCCCTTCAGATGCACATCAGGGACCTCATGGTCGTCGCCTACGCAGGCTCCGGGGCGGCTCTTGAGGGCATGCCCGAAGAGCGCATCGAAGCGCTGCAGGGCCAGAGCCGCAGCTTCAGGCCGGAGCAGCTCCTCGGTATGCTGGGCGTTCTCGCCGAAGCGGAGCGCGACGTTCGCTTCACGAACCAGCACCGGCTGGTCCTTGAGCGAGCGCTGTGGCGCATGATGCCCACCGCACTGGCCGCTTCGCACACCCGGCAGCCGGCGGCGGCTCCAACTCCGGCCACTCCTGCGCTGGCTCCGACTCGCCCATCAGAAGCGCCAAAACCTGCCGCGCCGCCCGCCGCTCGCACCACAGAGCGCAGAACGCCTCCCGAACCGGCCGCAACGGCGGCGACATCGCATCCAGAGGAAGCGCCCGCGACACCGCAGTCCGGTACGAGTTTCGCGACCGAAGTGGATCTTGAGGTGCTTCGGCGCGTATGGCCGCGCGTTCGACAGCGCATACTCCAGACCTCGCGGTCGGCCGGCGCGATCTTCGGAAAAGAGGAAGTGGTCAGTCTTGACGGCACCGTGGTCACTCTTGCCTTCGACTCCGAGTTCCCGCGCAGTCGAGCCGACAGGCCCGAGGCACGCCACAGGATCGAGGACATCCTCGCCGAGGAACTCCGGGTCCCCGGCTACACGATACGCTGCGTTCTTGCTCGCACGGAATCGGCACCCGAGCACACCGATGCCGATGCGGGGAAGACGACGGATGCGGCCGGCGGCCTGATGCAGCGAGTGCTGATCGAGTTTCCCAACGCGAAGCCGGCCGATGATGAAACGTGACTGAAACGAGAATCACTCAGGAGGAGAGACACCAGATGGCGCCACCTTTCGGAGGTCGGAATCCCCTCGGCGGACTGGGAGACATCAGCAAGCTGATGAAGCAGGCGCAGAAGATGCAGCAAGACATGCTCGAGGCACAGGCTGAACTCGAAGCCGCGCGCGTCGAGGCAACGTCCGGAGGAGGCGTCGTCTCGGCGACGGTAAGCGGGAAGGGCAAGCTCGTCTCCATTGCCATTGACCCGTCTGCCGTTGATCCCGACGACGTTGAGATGCTCCAGGATCTGATTGTTACGGCCGTCCGTGAGGCTCAGGACCGAGCCGAAGAAGAAGCGGAGGCCAAGATGAAAGGCATCGCCGGCTCTGCAGGCCTGCCTCCAGGCTTGCTCTGACACAGGGGGCCCGACCGGCCCAATGCCGGCGCACGTGCGTCCGTTGCCCGTCGTGCGTCCGTGGACTGCGTGGCCAGGCGTCTTGGCAGGCGCCTGGCCCGAGCCGCACCGCTCAGTGCGTGATCAGATTGTGGTGCCGCCCCATCCAGTAGGCGAGCAGCCAGCCACCCGCATCCTCTTCCGAACCTCCGTCGCCGCCGCTGTCCGGAGCGAACGGGTTGCCATTCCATCGCATCACCCTCTGCTCACTCCAGGGAAGGACCCTGTCCATCAGCGCCCTGCCCCCCAGGGGCGAAATGCTAAGCGTGACGTCATGCCTGTGGCTGTTCTTCACTCCCCAGTTGACCTGCTCCCAGGCCCAGTCCTGCAAACAAGCTACGGCACGCTCGATGCGAGCAGGCTCGCCCGTCAGCGCTGCGCAGGTGACGTTGTACCACGCCCGATCCTCATCGCGCAGTCCCGCCCATGTCTCAGACAGGCTCCGGAGCAGGATCGCACGCCTATCAGGAGCCTTCTCCAGCATCAACAGCGGGTAGTAGACGCAGTACGCAAGCTCATCGTCCGAGAAGTTGACGCGCCACCGCGGAGTGTCCCGCCGGTACAGGAGCGTGTTGATCAGATAATGATGGTCCCGGATGAGCATCTCGTAGGCATCGGCAAATCGCTTGTCGCCGCAGATGTGGTGCGCGACCTTGAGATAGCACAGGAGCTCCAGCGAGTTCAAACCTCGCTCCTCGACCCAGGCAGGGTCGAGGTTGAGGTACTGCGGACCGAACACGCCCCACCTTGTCTTGCGCCCTGTATGACCGACAAGGGTGAAGTCATGCTTCAGCAGGTTGTCGGTCACGGCACGGCAGATTCGGGCGATCTCTTTCTTCTCGTCGGCGGTCGCCGCTAGCTCGTGATAGACATACCAGGCGAAGTAGTGGCCGTCCAGTTCGTCCGATGACGTGTCCCCTTTGCAGAGCACCCCGGGATGGGTCGGCGACTCGTACCATATCTTGTCGGTTTCGCCCGGAACGCGAACCGTCTCATCGGGGTCGTATCCCGTAACGTTCTCGCCCTTACGGATGATCGCGCGCGCCGGGAAGCCCTCGTAACCGCTCAAGCGGACCAGGTCGAGGAGCGCGTTCATGCTCTTGCGACCGCTTTCAGCGGCAGCAGGATCTTTGGTCGCACTGTACCGGAACGCCTCGGCGGCCACGTAGATCGCCGTCCAGAGGCCATCGTTGTCACTGGCGTGGTGCGTAAAGCCCTCCTCGGGCTTGCCGGGTACTTTGAGCTGGCATCCGGCAATCCAGCCGGACCGGCTGTGCCGAGCACCGGTGATCTGTTCAAGGTGCGCGGCCTTTTCGGGAAGCGTCATGGGCCGCTCTTCGATCATGGCTACGCCGTTGTCTGTGGCGATCCAGGCCCGACTTCGCGTGTCCACAGCGATCCCCGAGACCCTGTTTCCCGGCAGCCACCGTTTGCCCCAAAAGTAGCGGAACTCGCCGTTGCGGAGTCTCCAGGCACCCTCATCGGTTCCACCCCACAGGTCGCCGTTCGGAGCCGACGCCAGACAGTTGAGGACCTCATACGGCATGCCGTCGCTTCGATCCAGCGGCTGCCACCAGTCGGCTCCGTCCGTCAGGCAAGCCCCAAACGTCGTCGCGAGCCACACGTGCCCACTCGGGTCCGGCATGATCTGATGTATCTCAAGGTCAATGTTGGGCATCGGCTGATGGGCGACATACCTCTTCGGCAGCCCGAGCGGTGTCCACTTGCCGTTGGCCAACCGAAAGGCCCCATCGCTCGCGACAGCCCACCACTCGCCCGATCGCGTTCGCGCCGCGCTGAGGACGGCCCGACCGCCCGGGAGCGCTGTCGGCGGTTTGGCCGTCGGCTCAGGATACGCTTCGCCTGGGCGCACAGCCCGCCAACGAGAGCCGTCCAGCGTCATGGCGCCGGCCGCAGTCCGCACGTAGATCCGGTCTCCGGAGCACGCAATGCCCGTAATCGGGTTCGTAAGGCCGTCGGCCGAGGTGTAGCGTACCGACACCAGTTGCGGAAATGTGCCGACACGCACCGAACCGGTGGGAAGGTTGACCGGACCGGCCAATCCCAACAGCATCATGTTGTTCTCCTTTCAGATCGAACACCAGCCCATCGAAGAGATGGCGACATGGGTCCCGCAGTTCCCATTTGTCCCATCGTGGGAGGGTCACCGTCCCCGGTGACCCCATTGCCGGTGGGAGGGTC
>DYKI01000129.1 GCA_020722705.1 Chthonomonas calidirosea
GCGTGGTCGGGCGCGTGGTCGGGCGCGTGGTCGGGCGCGTGGTCGGGCGCGTGGTCGGGCGCGTGGTCGGGCGCGTGGTCGGGCGCGTGGTTGGGGGCGCGATGAATCGCGCCCCTACCCGGGTTGTCTGCGTTCACCGATCCACCTCGCCGAGCACGGTATCGAGACTGCCAAGAATGGCTATCACATCGGCCAGCTTGACGCCGCGCAGGAGACACGGCAGCATGGACAGATGCACGAAGGATGGCCCGCGCACGTGGACGCGTGCCGGCATCGGGGTGCCGTTGCTCCGCATGTACACGCTGAGCTCTCCCCTGGGTGACTCCGTTCGCGAGTAGGCGTCGCCGACGGGCGGCTTGAACACCTTCGGCATCTTCGTCATTGTGTCTCCGGCGGGGATGTCGCTGAGACACTGTTCGATGATCCGAGCGCTCTGCGACATCTCCTCCATGCGCACCCGATACCGTGCAAAGCAATCGCCTTCCGGGCAGCTCGGCACGTCAAACCGAACGCGATCGTAAACCTCGTACGGCTGGGTCTTGCGGATGTCGAAGTCAAGACCCGAGCCTCGTGCGACAGGCCCCGAAGCGCCGAAGGCAACGGCCTGTTCGCGACTGATCACTCCGACACCCTCCGTCCGCATTCTGAATATGGGGTTGTTCGTCAGCAAGTTTGTGTAGTGCGGCAGTTCCGCCAGCAGATCGCTCAGGAATGCCCGCACACCTTCGGCGAAACCGTCGGGGAAGTCGGCCGGGACGCCGCCCGGTCGGATCCAGTTGTAGGTCAGGCGCGCGCCGGTCATCGCTTCGAGCAAGTCGAGTATCTTCTCGCGCTCGCGGAAGGCGTACAGGAAAACCGTGGTCGCTCCGACGTCCTGCGCGAACGTCCCCAGGAACACCAGGTGACTGGCGAGGCGATTCAGCTCACAGAGAATGACCCGGATGTACTGCGCGCGTTCCGGCACGGCCACCGATCCGAGCCGCTCGATGGCCTGCGACATGGCGAGATTGCAGTTCAGCGACGCGAGATAGTCGAGACGATCGGTGAACGGCACCAACTGCCGATAGGGCCGCGATTCGAACATCCTTTCGAGGCCGCGATGGAGGTAGCCGATGACAGGGTCGCACGAGCGGACATACTCACCGTCGAGCTGCACCATCAAACGCAGCACGCCGTGGGTTGAAGGATGCTGTGGGCCCAGATTGACGGTCATGCCGCCGTCGGCCTCGATTTGAATCCGCTCCCCTTCGCCCTTCAACCTCGTTCCTTCACCCTTTGCCGTCGCGCCCGTACGGGCTTGGCCTCCCGATGCGGCTCGGCGGGAGCCTCGCCCTCCCGCGGAGCCTCGCACTCCCGTACCATCAGCTCAGTTGGTCTCTTGCGGGCCGTGCAGTGGATCGCCGGTGAACACCGGCTTGTAGTCCTTCCGAAAAGGATGACCCGTCCAGTCTTCCGGCAGGAGTATTCGCATCCGCGACGGGTCTCCATCGCGTGGATGCCCATCGAAGCGCATTCCCAGCATATCGAAGCACTCCCGCTCGTGCCAATCGAACCCTGGCCAGATATCGCTCACGGATGGCACGACGGGGTTCTCCGACGGAACAACCACATCCATCATGGCCGCTCTGCCATGCTCATGCGACCAAAGGCGGTACCACAGGTGGATTTCGTCTGCGGTATGGGTGCCGCACAGGTCGGCCGGATACCCGTAGAGCAGCTCGGGATGGTCGCGCAACGTGACGCTTACGGCGCGGAGCACGGCCGGACGAACCCTGAGGCGGATGCCGCCGTCATCAGCCGTGAGCGACTCGATACCATCGCCGCCCACGCGCCTGAGGGCGTCCTCCCCGGCGTCTGAAGGCATCATCACGACCCCTCGATCACGATCGGATCGGCGTTGACGGGTTTCCGGCCCCGGCGCGTCATAGCGCGCTCCGACTTGATCCGTTCCTGCAGCTTCAGAATGCCGTGGATGAGGTTCTCGGGCCTCGGAGGGCACCCATAGACGTACACATCCACCGGCACGAACCGATCAACGCCTTTGACGATCGTGATGCTGTCCCGGTACGGTCCCCCTGCCGACGCGCACCCTCCCATGGCGATGACGTACTTGGGCTCGGGCATCTGATCGTAGAGCCGGCGAATGAATGGGGCCATCTTGACGGAGACCCAGCCGGCCACGATCATCACATCGGCCTGGCGTGGCGTGGCCCGGAAGAACATCCCGAAACGATCCAGGTCGTACTTGGGACCGGCTGTAGCCATCATCTCGATCGCGCAGCACGAGAGCCCGAACGTCAATGACCAGAGCGAGTTGCGTCGTGCCCATTGCGCGAGCCGATCGGCAGGAGCAACCAGAACACTGCCGCCCGGTATGGGGACTCGCCAGCTCTCTGCCTCCGCCTGTGTGACGCCCCGGGCGGTCACTCCCACTGAAGCGCCCTCCGCCGCAACGCGTAAGCCCATCCAAAGCCCAGAATCGCTACGAACAGGATCATCTCAACAACCGCATAGACCCCAACGTGCTTGTAGGCCACAGCCCATGGAAACAGGAATGCGGCTTCAAGATCGAACACCACAAAGAGGAGTGCGAACAGGTAATAGTGCATGTTGAACTGCTGCCACGCGTCACCGACAGGCAGAGGACCGCACTCATAGGTTTCGAGCTTGTCCGGATTGGGTGCCGAAGGCCGCAAGAGCCTGGACAACACCAGCGTGGATGCCACGAATGCGAACCCCATGAGGGTGAACATGGCGGCGGTCAGATATGCTAGCAAGTTCAGCCGGACTCCTACCGTGCGATGGTAAACGTGGCGATTATAGCCGAGCGCCCAAGGCGCGGTCAACCGAATGGCTCTGCCGCGAACGCCGGTCGCGACGCTGTCACGGCCCCGCCAATGGGTTACCGATCAGGCATCGCTCCGTCTATGCTTGACAGGCCGAAACGGCCCGGGTGTCGGTACGTAATAACGTACGTAGCTGCGACAGACCCTGCACCGACACTACGGAGGACCATGCAAGCCCATGCTTTCTAAGAGGCACACGCGTACCGCTTTGGCGACCGCTGTTGTTGCTGCGGTCGTTTTCATATCCGCTCGTGCGCTGGGGCATCCCGATTCGGAGCCTGCGATTCGCGCGGCTCAAGGCGACGGATCTCCACGAGCGCTCAGCCTGGCACAGGCGATCAAGCTGGCGCTCGACAAGCAGCCCCAGATCGCCATCGCTCAGAGCCAGATGGCGTCGTCGAAATCGAGGCTTACCGAGGCTTCGGCATCGTATTATCCGCAGCTCAGTCCGCTCTACCAGTACACAAATCAGCGGAGCTCGTACCACATCGGCGGACAACTGGCGACGCAATCGAGCGATCGGTCTGAGACCTCCATCGGTTTGCGCCAGCTCGTCTACGACACAGGCAAGCGCGAGCTGAATGTCGGCGCAGCCAGGAGCTCGCTGAGAGCCTCCGAGTTTGGCCTTCGCAACACGCGTCAGACGGTTATCCTGAACGTGACCACAGCCTATTACGAGGTCCTGCGTCGGCGCGATCTGCTTCGAGTGCAAGAGGCAACCGTCGAGCGCGCCAAGACCACCCTGGACGCCACCAGGGCGTTCGCCGAGGAAGGCACCGTCCGGCGCATTGATATCCTGCAGGCTGAGGCGGATTACGGCAACGCCAACGTCCAGCTCGGCATTGCCCGCAACAGCGTCAGGCTGGCCGAGATCGGGCTTCGCAATGCCATCGGCGTCGAGCCTTTTCAGAGCGTGACAGCGGCCGAAGGCGCACCTGAGTGGCCCAAGGTGGAGGCAGACACGCGGACCCCAGAAGCCTACATTCAGGATGCGCTCAAGAACCGCCCCGACCTCATGCGGGACCTCGCCTACCTCGAGGCCGATCGAGCATCTGCCCGGATCGCGCGAATCAATGCCGGTCTGCAGGTCGAAGCGGACTTCACCGCCGGCTACCGCTTCGACCCGGATCGAGGCGACAATCGGCTGTTTACCACGACGCTGAGCTACCCTTTGTTCGACGGCGGCAGCACGCGCGCCAGAGTGCGCTCCGCAGACGAGGCCGCAAGGCAGACGGAACGCCAGATCGAACTCGCCCGGCAAGAGATCCATCTCGCCGTCGAGGAGGCTTACCTCACGCGCGAGGAGGCCCGCCAGCGAATCGTGGCGGCACGAGCTGCCGCGCAGGCCGCCCGAGCGAACTACGATGCCGCATCGGAAGGCTACAAAGAAGGAGCACAAACCGTTGTGGATGTCATCACTGCGCGGACACAGTTGGTGACGGCTGAGACGAATCTCGTGCAGACGCTGTACGACTTTCATATTGCCGACGCACGGCTGAGTCGAGCCGTCGGCGCCAATGACCCGTACTGGTCTGGAGGTAAGCAGCATTGAAACGCATTATCATCGGTGCGTTGGCAGTCGTCTGCGTGCTGACCGGGTCCATCTGGCTATGGGGGCGCATTCGCGCGCCAAAGGCGGATCAGAAGACTCAGTACAAGCTGGGCGTAGCCGAGATCGGCCTTGTCAAGAAAACCGTATCCGCAACAGGCACTCTCAAGCCGTGGCGAACCGTTGACATCAAGTCCAAAGCCGGCGGACGGGTTGATGCCCTCCTCGTTGACATCGGGAGCCGCGTTACCAGGGGCCAGGTGCTCGCTAAGATTGACCCGTCCGACACCCAACTGAGTGTCGGTACGGCACGCGCCGATGTGGAGTCGTCAGCGGCTCGCGAACGTCAGAATCGCGAGACCTACGAGCTTCAGAAGAAGATCAGCGACCTGGCCATTAAAACTGCCGAGTCGCAGGTCGCCACAGCGCGCGCAGCCCGTGAGGCGGCCAAGTCGCGGCTCGCCGTCGCGCGTAACTCCGCCATCAATCAGCCCACGCTCAGCCAGGCCGCCATTGCTCAGGCCGAGGCCGCCCTGGACAGCGCCGTGCAGCAGCGGCTTCAACTGACGTCCACCCAGTCGCAGGAACGGATCTCAGCCCGGGCTGCCCTCAATCAGGCACAGGCCAACCGCAAGAAGACCGAGGCCGATCTCAACCGCCTCCGTTCACTCTTTCAGCGAGGCTTTGCCGCCAGGCAAACCGTTGATGCCGCCGAGGCCACCCATGCTGCTGCCGAGGCTCAGGTCGCATCCGCAGCCGAGAAGGTGCGAACCCTCGACGCCCAGCAGAAGGCGGAGGTGGACGCGGCCGACGCACGGGTGACGCAAGCCCGCGCCCAGCTTGACAGCGCTAAGGCGCAGGCCATCGAGGTTCAGAACAGGAAGCTCGCTCTGAGCGAGTCGGAAGCAGCGTTCCGACAGGCCGAGGCCCAGCTCGCTCAGGCCGAGACGGCTCTCCGTCAAGCCAAAGCAAACGTCGCCAACATCGAAATCCGGCGGCTCGACATTGAGACTGCGCGCGCCGGCAAGTCCCGATCCCAGGCGACCCTGACCAACGCACTGACCACACTCGACCAGACCATCGTTCGCGCTCCAGCCGATGGCGTCATCCTCACGAAGTACGTCGAAGAAGGCACCATCATCTCCTCCGCACTGTCCTTCGCAGCAACCGGCAACAACATCCTCCAGCTTGGCGACGTGACGCGCATGTACGTGGACGTCACCGTTGATGAGACAGACATCGCGAACGTTGACGAAGGCCAGGAAGTTGAGGTCACCATCGAGGCCTATCCTTCGCTTCCCTTCTCAGGCGTCGTTTCACGCATAGACCCTCAGGCCATCGTCGAGCAGAACGTCACGACCGTGCACGTGCGCGTCGAGATTGACAACAGCGACGTATCCTTCAGGCTTCTAAAGCCCGGCATGAACGCCACCTGCGAGTTCGTCAGTCAGAAGAAAGAAGACGTCCTCATGGTCCCCAACGAGGCTGTGCGAACCGATGACAGCGGTCAGTACGTCGAAGTCGCTGAAAGCGAGGGCAAACCGGCTCCGCCCGATCCCAAGACCGGAGAGCCGGCCGATCCCAGTTTGCTCGTTGACGTGAAGCTCCGTCGCGAGAAGGTGGAGGTGGTGCTCGAGGGCAACGACACCACCGAGATCCGCGGAAACGTGAAGCCCGGCGACAAAGTCGTTGTTCAGGTGATCGAGCCCGCTCCGGAGACGTCGGGCAGTCCGTTCGGTGTCGGAGGTCCCAGAGGCATGCGCGGGGCAGGCAGGTTGCGTTAACGCTATGGTAAGCCTGACTATGGCCCTTCGGGGCCTCACCATGGGAGGGCGAGGCTCCCGCCGAGCCGCATCGGGAGGGCGAGGCTCCCGCCGAGCCGCACAAGGGAAGCAGGTTGCATTGACGCTATGGTAAGCCTGACTATGGCCCTTCGGGGCCTCACGGCGAACAAGCTTCGTTCAGCGCTGACCATGCTCGGCGTCATCATTGGCGTCGGCGCCGTCATCATCGCCATCGCCATCGGTCAGGGCTCCCGCGAGGCCGTCGCCGAGAGCATCCAACGCCTCGGCACCAACGTCATGACCGTCTTTCCGGGTCAACAGCGCCGAGGCGCGATCAGCTTCGGTTGGGGTTCGCAGAACACCATGACCATCGAGGATGCTCAGGCCATTCTGCGCGAGTGTCCATCGGTCAGCCGCGTCTCGCCCTCGGTCAACCGGCAGTCGCAGGTAAAGTACAAGAACCGCAACACAACGGTCACCATCAGCGGCACGGGTGCCGACTACCCCCTCATCAGCAACCATCCGCTCAAGGAGGGCCGCTATTTCACGGAAGCCGAGCAGAAGCAGCTCAAGCGCGTTGCGGTGATGGGCAGCACAACCGCCAGGGACCTGTTCGATATGCAGTCGCCGGTCGGCAAGAGCATTCGGATCGGGGGAACGAACTTCCAGGTAGTAGGCCTGCTCGAGGAGAAGGGCGGGCAGGGCTTCCGAAACCCCGATGATATGGTGTACGTGCCGGTAACGACAGCCATGCGCAGGTTGTTCGGCATGGAAAACGTGCAGAATATCACCGTGCAAGCCCGAAGCCAGAGTCTGATGATGCGCGCCCAGGATGAGATTGACACGGTGCTCCGCAAGCGTCACAAGATACCCGCCGGGGGAACCGCCGACTTTATGGTGTTCAGCCAGGCCGATCTGGCCCAAACACAGAATGAACAGCAGGATACGTTCTCGGCTCTCATCACGTACCTTGCTGTGGTTTCACTCCTCGTCGGGGGCATCGGGATCATGAACATCATGCTGGTGTCGGTCACCGAACGGACGCGCGAGATCGGCATCCGCAAGGCGATCGGGGCCAAGCGGCGCAACATCTTGGCGCAGTTCCTCCTCGAGGCGATGGCTCTGTCGCTGATGGGTGGTCTTCTCGGCGTTGCGTTTGGCGTGATCGGCTCCAATGTTGTGGCCGAAGCCAACGACTGGAAGGTTGTCGTCAGCACACCTGCCATAGCCCTGGCCTATGGTTTCTCGGCCGTTGTCGGCGTGTTCTTCGGCTTCTACCCTGCCCTGAAAGCCTCCAACCTGAACCCGATCGAGGCTTTGCGCTATGAATGATCGCTTCACCGTACGGGGAATCACGTCCATTTCACGGCTCGGCGGAGCCTCGCCCTCTCGAGTATGGCCGATCGCGTCCACCTTGATATGCCCCCGCCAAGCCCTGAAGGGGCGAACCATCGCAGCCTGGTCCAGCGGACCAGAAGAAGGAGTATGTCCATGAGAACCATTACACGACTGGCCACGGCGTTGGTGGCCGTTCTGGCAGTGTCGGGAGCCTACGCTCAGAATCCCTTCAACCTGACACCCCAGCAGCAGGCGCAGCTTCAGGCGAAACGCAAGGCGTGGGACAAGTGGCGGGCCAACAACAAACAGATCACTGCCGTCGGCCAGACGCTGTTCGGCCTTGCCGCACTGGAATCCGACCCCAAGACAGCGCTCACGAAGGAACAAGCAAGGAAGATCCTGCCGGTGCTCAAGACCTGGCGCAACAAGAAGACGATGAAGAATGAAGACGCGCTCAAGGTCAACAGGGCGATCACGTCCCCGTTGACGGACGCGCAACTCAAGAAGATCGCCACCGGGCCCCGGTTCGGCCGCGGAGGCCCGGGATTCGGCGGAGGAGCCCGCATGGGCGGCGGAGGTCGGCAGGGCGGCGGCCAGAGGCCGGCATTCGACGTCTCGAAGTTCCCGGACCCCAAGGACTACAACCCGCTCAACCCGGATACGCTGCCGTTCGTGCAGATGCGGCCTCAGGCGAAGCAGCGCATTGACAAGCTCATCGCCGACCTGACCAAGCGCGCAAAATGACGATGTCCGAACCAGTGTCAGCGCGAAACGGGCCCACACTCGCAGGTTCGTCCGGCGCCTCGGGAAGCAACCCCGTGATCCAAGTCAAAGACCTGTCCAAGACCTACCGAATGGGGAATATGGAGGTCAGGGCGCTGCGTCACGTCAGTCTGACCGTCGAGCGCGGCGAGTTCGTTGCGATCATGGGCCCTTCCGGCTCTGGAAAGTCCACTTTCATGAACCTCATCGGCTGCCTGGACAAGCCGACATCGGGATCGTACTTGCTGGACGGCATGGAGGTGGCACGACTCAACGACAACCAGCTCGCCGAGATACGCAACAAGAAGATCGGCTTCGTGTTCCAGACCTTCAACCTGCTCCCGCGGACCTCAGCGCTTCGGAATGTCGAGCTTCCGTTGCTCTACAACGGGGCCAAGAACCGCGAGCAAACGGCGCGCAGGGCGCTTGAGGCCGTGGGACTGGCCGAACGTGCCAATCACAAGCCCAACGAGCTGTCCGGTGGTCAGCAACAGCGGGTTGCTATCGCGCGCGCCCTGGTCAACGACCCGCCCATCATTTTCGGCGACGAACCGACCGGCAACCTCGATACACGAACGGGCGAGGAAATCATGGCCATCTTCCAGCGCCTTAACAATGCCGGAAAGACGGTCGTGATCGTCACTCACGAGAGCGACATCGCCATGCATGCCAAGCGGATCATCCGATTCCGCGACGGCCACCTTGTTGCCGACGAGCCGGTTACCGAGCCCCATGATGCCACCAGAGTGCTTGCCGAGATGGTTCCCGAAGAGGAGGACCAATAGAGGCTATGGCGAGGCGGCGGTTGGGCGCGAAGCGGATCGAAGCCCAGCCGCCCCTGTCGCTCTCGGGGATACAGCGACGCGAATGTTGCCGATCCTGACGTCTGAATACCCGTCGCACTCAATCAGACCGGCAGATGTTGTACTGGAGATCACCGAGACTCCGGGCAGAGCGTCACCCGCTGGCGGCCGCAGCCACACCACCATTCGGTACGCTCCGGCCTGGACGTTACGTATGGCAAATCGTCCCTCACGGTCCGGCTCACCGACGCGAATGATATCCCGTAGCGCGAACGGTCCTATGGGAGGGCGTGGCTCCGCGGGAGGGCGTGGC
>DYKI01000303.1 GCA_020722705.1 Chthonomonas calidirosea
GGCGACTCTCTCCTGCTCCACCTTCGTTTGCTCTTCTTCCAGCACCAACAGCGCCTGAAACTCGTCCGCGCGGATCTCATCAAGGTTGATTCGGACGCCCAGCTTCAGCGCCGCCCGAAGATCGAGCGCGCGCCGAAGCAAGAGACCTGCTTCTGACGATTGCGCCGCGTTCAGCTTGTCCAGCGGGCAGTGATCGCAGCGGCCACCGTCATCCGGCGCGTCCGGGCAGAGGCCAGGGTCACAGAGTTCCTCCCGGCGGAGCGCCCAATGAATCAGGAATCGCAGGGAGGGCTGCTCCGGCCACTCCCCGGGCGTCAGTTTTGGTCGCGCGGCTCCTCAAAGGCGCCGTCCAGAGCGTCGATGGCGGCCTTCACCGCGACGGCCTGGTAAATGATCGGCACCTCACCCGCGTAGCCCTCGGACGATTTGAGCAGCTTCTTGAAGAGCGTCGCCGCCGGAGCCAGGTTAATGATCAGTTCCTGGCGGCTGTAGGGAGAATCCAGCACCCGCGCGAAGCCGCGCCGGTATTCGAAGACGTCCTTGGCCGAAGGCATCTTGAGAAGATGTGTCACCGTGCCGCCGAGGACACGCATCGTCACCCGGAAGGCATCGCCAACTTGCACGATGTCGTCAACGTCGGCCTGACTCAACTGCTCGATGATTCGGCTGGCCTCAAAGGCATCGACCTCGGGCGCGTTCTCCTCCGGCGCCCGGATCTTCGCGAGCAGTGCGGCATCGGCTTCTGCCGAGTCGAGAATCGTCGTTTCCGACACACCGCGGCCCAATTGTTTCACGATGACCTTGCGCTTCTTTTGGCGGTCGATCCATTCCTCATCAGTGGGAAATCGAACGCGGACGGTTTTTACGCCGGCAGGAGTCCGGAGTTGAATGGCGATTGGCCGCGCTGCATCAAACACTGCTTCTTTGGTTTCCATGGAAGTCCTTTCTACTGGCAGATCCCGTCCACGTTGCACTTGCCCACCGCCGAGACGATGCCGTTGGTCTCATCCCACATCGGCAGGCATTCGACCGAGACGGTGACGATGCCGTCCGTCTCGCCGAGTTCGGCAGTTGCGAATGAGACCTTCTGCCAGGTAATCTCCAGGGAGTTGTTAGCGTCGTAAGTGAGCGCCATCACTGCCGTGCCGGTGGACTGGCTCTTGAGCTTGGTTAGCTCCGTCGAGCCGTTCTCGAAGCGGGCGACGAACCGGAGGGTGCCCTGCCGGTTGCCGAACTCAAGGCGGCCGCGGATGGCGCCGCTCGCGCCGTCGCCAGGCGTCTGGAAGCCGGAGCCGGGGTAAAAGCCTCCGTCCATCCGGACGTTGTTCTTCCACGAGGTCTCGAGCGAGACGATGTTCTTGTTTGAGACGTAGTTGACGCCGTTGATCGTGAGCGCGAGCGATGCCGAGGGCAGCAACT
>DYKI01000130.1 GCA_020722705.1 Chthonomonas calidirosea
CTCGGTGACCGGTCTTTCGGACGGCGGGGACGCCGTCCCTCCCGTGGGAGGGTCATCGTCCTCGATGACCGGTCATTCGGACGGCGGGGACGCCGTCCCTCCCGCATTAGGAGGACATCAGCCTCGATGACATCTGACAACAAACGAACCATCCTTACCCTCGACGGCCCGTGGTCGTTCTGCATCGCCGAGACACCGGTGTTCGACGGCGTTCGGACCATCGCGGACGTCGAGGCGCTCGGACTGGAAGTGCTGCCGGCCACGGTTCCGGGCAACCTGGAGGTGGACCTGCAAGCGTGCGGACGTATCCCCGACCCGTTCTCGGGCATGAACATCGCGGCGCTGCGCCGCTTCGAGACTTGCCATGCCGTCTACTTCCGGCGCTTCGAGGCCGAGTCGTCCGCCGAAATGGACTGTGTGCTTGAAGCCCAGGGCGTGGACTGCTACGCCCGCATCCACATCAACGGGGAGCCGGTGATCGAATGCGACAACATGCTCGTCGAGTGGCGCGTTGCGTTGCCCGAAGGGCTGCTGCGGGAACGGAACGAGATTGTTGTCGTGTTCGAGCCGCCCATTCGGTTGTGGGCGGAGCCGGCGGCACCGGGCGGATCGTGGTTGACGCCCCCCTCCCCCCAGCCCCCGCCCGCCGGAGGGGGCGGGGGAGATGGAGACGCCTTCGCACGACCAACGGCGGCGGCACGGGGCGGGGGAGCCCCATTCCCCTCCCCCTTGATGAGGGAGGCCGCGGGATGGGGTGATGACAGTCCGCGTCTGCTTCAGGCCATGGCGGCCAACTACGAGTCGCTCCGCACGCGCAAGGCTCCCCACATGTACGGATGGGACATCATGCCACGCGCGTTGTCCATGGGCCTCTGGCGTTCGGTGCGCATCCTTGGCCTGCCCCGAGAGCGCATCGGCGACACCTACCTCGAGACGATGGATATCGCCGCGGATCGGAGCAGCGCCGATCTTCACCTCCACTACGCCTTGCGCCTCAACCGCAATCCGCTCGAGCCTGCGCCGGACGGCTCGGTCTCAGGAGGGTATCGCCTGCGCCTGGAGGGCGACTGCGGCGAGAGCGAGTTCTGCGAGGAGCAGCCAGTGCTCGGATGCGTGGGGACCATGCGATTCCGTGTTGATCGCCCGGCACTCTGGTGGCCTCGAGGGCGCGGCGTCCAGAACCTCTACGCCTGCGCCGTAACGCTCATGCACGGCGATCGGATGCTGGACCGTACGGAGTTCACGTTCGGCATACGGACCATCCAACTCGACCGCACGGACACGACGGACGAAGCCGGCCAGGGCGAGTTCTGCTTCGTCGTCAACGGCGAGCGGTTGTTCGTGCTCGGCACGAACTGGGTGCCCCTCGACGCGTACCACAGTCGCGACCTCGATCGTGTGGATCGGGCCGTTGCCCTTGTCGAGGAGATCGGCTGCAACATGATCCGCTGCTGGGGCGGCAACGTCTACGAGAGCGATCGGTTCTTCGACCTGTGCGATCGGGCCGGTATCCTCGTCTGGCAGGACTTCGCCATGGCCTGCGCCATCTATCCTCAGGACGCGGCCTTTCAGGAGACCCTCCGGCGAGAGGCCATCCATGTCGTTCGTCGGCTGCGACAGCATGCATGCATCGCCCTATGGGCGGGCGACAACGAGTGCGACATGTCGTTTCTGTGGGGCTCAAGCGGCGTGGACCCCAACACCAACGTGCTGACGCGCCAGGTGCTGCCCGAGGTCATTCGTCAGGAGGACCCGCGCCGCCCTTATCTTCCGAGCTCGCCCTACATCGCGCCCGAGGCCATGAGGAAGGGGCTGCAATATCTGCCGGAAGATCACCTGTGGGGTCCGCGGGACTACTACAAAGGTCCGTACTACATACGCTCCCTCTGCCACTTCGCCAGCGAGATCGGCTACCATGGCTGCCCATCGCCCGAATCCATCCGCCGCTTTATCACGCCCGGCAACGAGTGGCCCTATACGGCCAATCGTGAGTGGCTTCTCCACGCAACATCGCCGATTCCGGGCGTGGACCTCTTCGATTACCGCGTCGAGCTCATGGCAAAGCAAGTGCGCGTACTGTTCGGCCAGGTTCCCGACAACCTTGAGGAGTTCGCTTTCGCCAGCCAGTGCTCGCAAGCCGAGGCCGTGAAGTTCTTCGTCGAGATGATGCGGTCGCGCAAGTGGCGGCGCACGGGCATCATCTGGTGGAATATCCTCGACGGCTGGCCCCAGTTCTCCGATGCGCTCGTAGACTACTACTTCGTGCGCAAGCGCGCATTCGACTACGTTCGACGGTCGCAAGCGCCAATCTGTATGGCGCTGCGCGAGCCGAGCGACGACGTCCAGGAGATCGTCGTCTGCAATGACACCCGCGATCGCGTTGAGCTGACCTACGAAATCCGCGACGTGGACGCAGACGCGGTGGTAGCCTCCGAGACGGTGAGCGCCGGGCCGGATGTCGTGACCGTCGTCGGAGAGATACCGTACGATGCCGGTCGGCAGACTGTCTACCATCTCCAGTGGTCTGCGGACGGGCGTCAGGGATGGAACCACTATCTGGCCGGGGCACCCCCGTTCGACCTAGCGTGGTACCGGAACACGATGGAAGCTCTACAGGCGCGCTTCCGTTCGCTCGCCTGAACGAAGGGAGGTAACGTGATGCCAAGGCTGATCCTCTTCGCACCGTGCAGGCAGATCATCGTGGACGCCGACGATCAGACGGTCACGCTGGTAGCGCTTGTGGACGGCGTCAACGCGCCTGCCGGAGCGAGCGTGGCGGACCTGGTATGGGAGCATCTGGCTGTATGGCAGGCCGACGCCAACGACGCCGGAGAGACATTCGAGCAGAGGCTCGAGATCGTGCGGCCCGACCGCCGCGTTGCCGCCGAGGTGCGTCAGGAGTTCGCCATGCAGGCCCGGACGCTGCGCGTGCGCGGATCCGTGGTCGGCTTTCCGGCCGAGGTCGAGGGCGAATACACACTCCGCCTTTCGGTGCGCAACGTCCTTGACGGCGACGCCTGGGAGCGCGTCATGGAGTACCCCGTAGCCGTCCGACACGTCACGGATCAACCGTCCGAAGCGCCACCTGCGCCCGAACCGTCTCCCCGGCCCGCATCGGCGCCGCGCCGCCGTCGAGCATCGTGAGGAGGAGGCGGGTTCATGTGCCGGATGTCTCGTACGCCACGTCCCAACCGGCCTCTGTGCCGACTGTGGCGTATGATGGACCGGATGGCGTGACTCCTGTCCACCCACAGGTTATCGCCGCTTTGAGCCAGGCTTCCGGAGCACCGCATGGACACCGAAGAGGTCCTGAAGGAACTTGCGTCCTTACCACCCGATGCACGGCGGGAGGTGCATGAGTTCATCGCTCGCCTGAAGGCGCGGCGTCAGCGCCGGGGGCCGCGTGTGCGCCGGCATCGGGCCTTGCGGCTCGAGCCGTTCATCGGCATGTGGCGCGACCGCGCCGACATGGCCGACAGCATAGCGTGGGTCCGTTCCAGCCGCCGCAACGAGTGGCGCGAGCCCAATGCCTGATGCGGTTCTTGTTGACACCTACATTCTGATTGACGCTGGACGTGGGGTTGAGCAGGCGCTCTTGTCATTGGAGGGCGCGGAGGTCCTCGGTCCTCTCAGGATTAGCGTTGTCACCGAGATGGAACTGATCGTCGGTTGCCGTGACAGATTCGAGTTGCGTCGGCTTGACGCGTTCCTGCGCAGGTACGTGGTGGTGCCGCTCGACCCTCCGATCTCGGACCTTGCAGCGCACCTGTTGCGGCGCTGCCGCCTGAGTCACGGCTTGCTCATCGCCGATTCGCTGATCGCGGCGACCGCGTTGCGTGGCAATCACGCTCTGCTCACGGGCAACCGGCGGGGCTCCGGTTCATCGAAGGGCTCAAGCTCGCAGAATGACAGCCGCAGCGGATGACGGCGCTTACATGGCAGCCCGAAGCGCCGCCTGCGCCCGAACCGTCTCCCCAGCCCGAATCGGCGCCGCGCCGCCGTCGAGCATCGCGAGGAACAGGTGAGCCGCCCCGCTCCCGCTCTCGATGACGAAGGCGCTTCGCAGCCCTTCGCCGCTTTCCACGATGAGCCTGCCGCCGCCGGTCAGCACGGTCAGCCGGTGCTCCTGCCGCCCTGCCTGTCCAAGCCGCGAGCCAGGCTCTGTCCCCGCTCGACCGGACGCGCCCGCACGTTCCCATCCCCTGAACTCCGCCAGAGGAACGCGCAAGGCATAGAAGGCGATCTCCGGCGTCATGTCGGCGGACGGTGTCAGGGCCATGCGACAGACCACACTGCCCGACGCATCCATGGTGTACGCAAGTTCATAGGCCACCGGCGGCCCGGGCACGGCACAGGTGTGCACGCCGTTCCATGCCCTCTGCCGAAGCTTGCCGGTGAAGGTCGCGGTGACGGCATCCCCATCCCGAGCGAACCGGAGCCGCGGGTTGGTCTCGCCGTCCACGGACGCATACAGCCGGTTTGGAAAGAAGCCGTTGTCCGTGTAGCAATCGCCGCCCGGCAGGATCACCGGAATGGCCCTGCCTGAGCGTATGCGGTCGAACGACGCAATCACGCCGCCGTGCCGCCTCGCCAGTGTCAGACGGACGTGCTGATTCGCCATGGTGACGAACATGGGGTCAATGTCAACCGCTACCGGTCCTCCGCCGATGCCGTCAGGCAGGACGCCGTCGTTCAGGCCGAGATCATCGGCTCGTCGCGCCCTGCCAAGCGTCGGCAAGGCGTCCTCGATCCGCTCGCCCGGTTTGAGCTTCACGCATTGATCGAAGTCACGATCGGCGAGCGTACCCTCCGACGTGGTGACTGTCCAGTCGGGATGCGTCTTCCGGATCCGACTGACGGGTGCACCGGACTGCCTCAGAAGGATCACCGCAGGCCGATACGGGCGAATGGTCACGCGGGCCGATGATTGCCGAAGGGCAATGCGCTCACCCGTGAATGCATTAAAGGCGTATGGCAAAGCCGCACCAAGCTCTTTCGGCCACCGCACGGTGCATGTCTTCGCCCGCCCGGTCAGGTTGATCGCCACCACGGCCGCCGACCCCGAGGATTTGCGCAAGAAGGTGAGCACCTTCGGCTCGGAACATGACGTGGCGAGGTAGTCCGCGCTGCCGGCATAGAAGGCCGCCTCGCGGTTGCGGAGCTTCATCCACGCGGCCAGGTCCGCCGAGAAGCCGATCTCCTGCTCCTGCTGGATCAGCGGCACTCCCTGCATGAGCACGCATGCGGCCATGAGCGCCTGCGATGGCCCGACGCCGAAGTACTCGGTCGCGGCGACGATGTCGTGACACTCGAGGAACCGCACGAGCCCCTTGAGCGCCCGTTGCGGATAGGCGCTGCGTTCCCACTCGAGCCATTCGCGGATATCGGCCACCCATCGGGCAAGGTCCGGCCGCCACGTCAGGTCGCGCATGGCCAGATAGAGCGGGTAATCGAACACCATGTCGGCATGGCGGAAGACGAGCGGCTTGCCGCCCTCAGGAAGTGTCACGGCGTTGGGATTCGCCTTGCGCATGGCGTCGCGCACGACCTTGTTGAGCTGGAGGCCGCCATAGGCGACGGCATCGCCGGGACGTTTGACCGCCCAGTTGACGGTCTGGCCCCAGCCGATGCAGTCGAGCCGAGTGCCGTCGAAGCCGAACTCCCGCGCCCATCGGCCTGCAACCTCAGCGATGCGTCTCTGCCAGATCGGACTGGACGTATCCGCGGCCAGAACGGTCCCGCCCCAGACGCGCGTCGGCTGCCCGTTGCGGTCGCGACACCATACGCCCTCGGGCAGGCGTTTCACTTCGTCCGCTTCGGGGTGGATGCCGTATACGACGAGGTCAATGAGCATCTTGATCCTGTGCCGATGGGCCGTCTGGACGAGGCGCCGGAGCTGCTCGGGCGAGCCGTTCTCGGGCGCGATGGCCTCAAAGTCCTTGAGCGTGTAGACCCACGGCGGCGGCCAGCTCACCGGCAGGAGCCAAAGTGCGGTGATGCCCAGATCGCGATAGTAGGGAATGAGCCTCGTCAGGCGGTCGTAGCGGTTGCCGGTGTCTCCCCGATGCCACGATTCGAGTCTGCCCCAGGGATGCACCTCGCACAGCGTAAGCTTCTGCAGATGCCGAGGCTGATCGGCGGGAGGGCCGTTGCCGAGCTCATCGGCCATCCGGCGCAGCCCTGCGCGCAGGTCCTGCTCATCGCCCGGTATGAGCCGGATGCTCTGCGTACCGACGACGACATCCTGCTCCGGCTCAAGCTGGGCGAGCGTGTCGAACGCGTGCTCGATCACAACCCCATTGCCGCGCTTGACGAGCGACACCCGCGCCTGATCGTGTTCGAAGACGTAGGACGCTGCCACGCTGCGCTGCGCTGAGGGAGAATGGAGGACGCCGAGGCCATAGTCGCCGCGCGTCCAGCCGACCTCCGCGATGCGCTGCCCGTCGGCCATGGCCGCAACACGTTCCTTGCGGATCGGGAAGTTGCCGGGCGCGAGCGCCCAGTCGTCGCCGGCGGCGGAGAGGCGGAGCGACGGCGTGGCGAGCACGACCCGCGTGACGACGGCCTTGCCCTTGCCCATCCATCGCAACGCGGCCCGACGCCCGACGCCCGACGACGATACCTTGGTCTCCGTGCGGATTTCCCAGTCGCCCGCGCGGCGAACGACGACGGTGGTCGAGCCTTGCGTGCCCATGCGGACGAGCATCCAATCGGCCTGAGGCGGAAGCGAGCCGCCTTCCCACTCGATCCGAATGTCATCGGCAGGCGCGACGGCGAGCTCCGCTGCACCGTGTCGCAAGCCGCCCCATCGGCCCGTTGCGGGGTCCATGCGCACTTCGATCTTGGCCGTAGCGGCCGTTGCGGCAACGATCATCAGGGGCAGCAGCATTGCGGTGTTCTTGCCTCGAGGATGGTATGCATGCGGTCAGGATACCGCGTATGCCGTCGAGGTATGCCCGTCGAGTTTCCACTCGCACTCAGCGCAGCGGCACTCCTACTCGTACTCGGACACAAGACCGAGAACGAGTACGAGTAGGAGTACGAGCAGGAGTACGAGTTCGCGGAGACTGGGATGCGGTCAATGACGCATGCCCGGACGCCGCGTCAACCCATGGATATCTCCTCATTGACCGCAAGATGGGCCGAGTCCGCGCGCGATTGAGCGGTCGCCTGACGCATGGCCTCGCACCTCCCGAGCGGGCCTGTGCACGATGCGGCTCGGCGGGAGCCTCGCCCTCCCACGTCCCGGCGGCGGGCCGTTACCCCCGCCCCCTGGGGTGGGCGGGGGCAAGGGGGAGGGGGGACGCCATTTGGATCGCCTGCGCCGCTACGGCCACACATTCCCGTGGCCGACACAGGCCGCAGGCAGGCATCCGGTTGCGCGAGTGAGCTGAGGTAGCCGCTGATTTGCCTGGCCGGCAAAGGGGGTCGGCCCGGTATGAGCCCGCGGGGCATGCCTCGCTCGATGCCCTTGCTGAAGGCTCGCTGATGTCGTCCATTGATTGCTCTGTGCGGTCTGCCGGGTCCGAAGCCGTGCGGTCCAGATCGCGCATGTCGGGTGGCCGGGCCGAGCGACGGGTACAATGCACCTGACTGCATGTGTGATCGGAGGATGCCTTCGCCTTGGCCGCCAACACCTTACTGGCCGAATGGCCCCACCGTCGCCTGAATGCGCTGACCGGCGAGTGGCTCCTCGTTTCACCTCATCGTGCCAAGCGACCCTGGCAGGGCCAGCAGGAGCCAACGCCGCCGATCTACCGCCCTCCCTACGCGGCAGACTGCTACCTCTGTCCGGGCAATCCCCGCGCCGGCGGAGTGCGCAACCCCGAGTACACGTCTACCTTCGTGTTCACCAATGACTTCGCGGCGGTCCTCCCGGACGCACCGGCGATGGAGGCCCGGAATCCGTCGAGCCTGTTCACCTATCAGGCCGTGCGTGGAACGTGCCGGGTCATCTGCTTCTCGCCGCGCCATGATCTGACCCTGGCTGAAATGCCCGTGGCGGCCATCGAGGGTGTGGTTGACGTGTGGGCAGAGCAGGCAGATGACCTCGGACGCACCTACCGATGGGTCCAGGTGTTCGAGAACAAAGGTGCCACGATGGGCTGCTCGAACCCGCACCCCCACGGCCAGGTCTGGGCCACCGACTTCCTGCCCGCCGAGCCCGAGCGGGAGGATCAATGCCAGATGGCCCACTTCTCCGCCCGTCGGACCCCTCTGCTCTTGGACTATCTGGACGGCGAGCAGACCGCACGCGAGCGGATCGTCGTTCAGAACGAGCACTGGACGGTCGTCGTACCCTGGTGGGCCATGTGGCCCTTCGAAACGCTGGCTATGCCAACCGCTCACACGCGGAGGCTGTCCGATCTGAACGCCGATCAGCGCCGGTCACTTGCGGCTATCTTGAAGGCGCTCCTGACTGCCTACGACAGACTCTTTGCCACGTCATTCCCCTACACGATGGGCTGGCATGGCGCCCCAACCGCGGACTCCGGGCCGTGCGACCACTGGCAGCTTCACGCCCATTTCTACCCGCCGCTGCTGCGTTCGGCCACAGTCCGGAAGTTCATGGTCGGATACGAGATGCTGGCGGAAGCCCAGCGCGACATCACGGCGGAACAGGCTGCAGAGCGACTGAGGAATCTCGTCCAGTAGGCAGTTGGGTCATGCAGGAGCCGGCGGCGGCTGTCTCGAACCGAGCGCAGGGACGGCATGCGCACTGTCGGCCAAATGCCATTCCCCGGGAGGCGGTACACACCATGAGAGCATGGCTTGCGGCGGCATTGCTTATCGCGACATCAGGCGGCTTGTCCCAGACGAGCGCCCGTTCGGCGGGAGCAGGCGACCGTCTCGCACTCGGTTTCGCCAATCCTCCAGCCTCGGCACGGCCATGGGTCTACTGGTTCTGGCTGAATGGCAACATCACGCGAGAGGGCATCACGCTCGATCTGGAGGCCATGAAGCGAGTGGGCATCGGAGGGGCGCTCATCATGGAAGTGGATCAGGGCGCGCCGCTCGGCCCGGTCCCGTTTGCTTCCGAGAAGTGGCGTGAGCTGTTCCAGCACGTCATCCGCGAGGCCGCGCGGCTCGGGCTTGAAGTGAACATGAACAACGATGCGGGATGGTGCGGCTCGGGAGGCCCCTGGGTCAAGCCTGAGCATGCCATGCAGAAGGTCGTGTGGACCGCCACGGAAGTCACGGGCCCGGCACCGTTTTCGATCAGGCTGCCCCAGCCGCAGGCGGTGTGGGGGCACTACCGCGACATCGCCGCACTGGCGTTCCCGACGCCCGGTCCGTTCCGCATTCCCGACATCGGCCCAAAGTCGGCACTGGTACGGGGCGAC
>DYKI01000131.1 GCA_020722705.1 Chthonomonas calidirosea
GCCGCCGCGATTGCGTCACCCACCGCTCGGGTCAGGTCATGGTTCCGGAGGAGAGTGTCGGGATCGGCGAGGCGGTTGGCCAGCCGACGATGCAGGTCATCGGCGAAGACGTTGCCCGCAATGCCGGCCAGCGCGCCCAGGGCGGCGGGCAACGCTCCGCCGCCGCCGCCGCCGCACGTGGCGATCGTGTCGGCGGCGATGACCGCCCCGGAGAGACTGAGCCTCGTCATCGCGTCGGCCAGGTTCGGACGCATCCGATGTCCTCCATTGATGGTGTTGCCGGCGATCGTCCGTTGAGCGAGGTCGGCCGCGGCTCCGTCTCCTCTAAATCCTCGTAACCTCGATATCGGCGACGTTCACGCCGTCGGGTATCTGCCCGACGCGCCAGCCCTCCTGCGTGGTCTCGCAGTAGAAGTAGCGCCCTTCGACGAGGCGCTCGGCGCTGGGAAAGCCCTCGCCGGCCGCGACGCCGATGGCAGCATGACCGGGCATGAGCAGCATCACCACCTCGTGCCCCAGGCCGAACAACAAGCAAGCGGCCAGGATGCTGGAGTCCTCGCAGTCGCCGGTCTGGTCGTAGAGCATCTCGATCGGGTAACGCCAGTACTCCTCGAGCCCCATCGAATCGTGATCGAGGCTATAGGGGATGGACTGGGCCAGGGCCAGCGTGGCGCAGACCTCGTGGAAGGCGGTCCACTTGTTGTCATCGGTGTACTTGCGTATCTGCAGGGCCGCCTCAAGCGTCTCGGCAGTCACGCCCCGTTTGACGAACTCCGTGAAATCGGGCCATCGGGGCTGACCCGTCTCGCGGTAGGGATTCTTCTCGCGGTACTCCTGCAGGCGAGCGAGGAGGATCAGCAGGCGTATCCGCAGCGAAGCGCGCTCGTCCGCAGTGAAGACGGTTTCCCATGCAAAGTCGCGCGCCTCCGTTGCGCCATCTTCCGCGCCCTCCTCGCCGGATTTCGGTTTGGGCTTCGGCTCATGGTCAGGCCCTATCGGCGGCGCGTAGAGGTTAGGAATGCCGCGCTCGACGAGGATTTCCTGCCGCAGCAGGTTGAGCAAGAAGAGCGAGACAGCCGCCAGGGCCGGTATCGGCAGCCAGTCGCGGGCGATGAAACCGCAGAGCGCCGCTCCGACCACGGATGCGATCAGCGCATTGCGGTCGTAGGCCACAGTTCCGATGCGCGTGGCGAACAACCTGAGGCCTTCGTCCCGTGCCTGGGTCTGCGTCTGGAGCAGCCAGACGACGGCAGACAGCGCAATGGCAATGGCGACCATCCACCAGAGGCTGGGATGGCGCTCGACGCCCACAACGGACAGGGCCACGACGGCGATCAACCCGGCGCAGGCTGTGAAGGCAGTGCCGGCGAACGCAGCCATGATCATCTCGGTGCGTGCCGATGATTCGTGTTCGTTCACGGGGCGCCACCTCCAGTTTCGTCGGCGCTTGGTTCCTGCGAGGTCCACATGCTCCACGCATCGAGATCCTGCGGTCGGATCTCGCTGACGGTCCTGATCATAAGGCATCGGCACGGCGAGCCATGCCCTATCACTCCGTTCACGCCGCCCGCCTCCCGAAGCGCCTGTCCGAACCCGCCCTCGCCCGATCCGGGACCCGCAACGAACGTGGCGGTTGGCGAGTCGCCCCCAAGCCCCCCGGCCATGATCGGCGGTGCCGCAACCGATCGGAGATCGTTGTGGAGGCTCACCACAGGGTTCCAGCCGGGCGCGGCTTCAGCAAGCCATTGCCGGTGGAATGCATCGAGGGTCAGGCTGAGGATGTGCGGGTTGCGTCCGATGGCGTGGGCTTCGATCTGGCGGGCGATGGACGCAGCGTCGGCATTGCGCCAGTCTGTGAAAAGGCCATTCAAGATGAGCGTATCGGCTTCGCCGGTCCATGCATGGAAGCCCGGTGTGTCGGCGTAATGGAAGGTCGGCGGATGCGGCGCATAGGCTTGCACGTCGAGACGCCAGCCTTCCCTGCGCGGCGGCTCCGGCGGTCGGATGGCCTGGGACAGCTCGTTTTTCAGGAGAGCCATGAAATCCTCGACGCTGCGCGACTCGTTGGGGCCGGCGTACTTGGGATCGAGGGTCTTGAGATCGTCGGGCTTCGCGGTCAGATAGAGGGCGGTGCCCGTGATCCTGTCGAGAGCGTTCTCCACGACGGCGTTGATCCTGGCGACGGCATCCTCGCGCATGGCCTTCTGGCACCGGTCGCGCAGGTCTTCGGTGAGTGCCATTGCGCGATGGGCGCGTCTCCAGGCCATGGCGGCGCTGATGGCGAACGGGATGAGGAACGCTGCGAGCCAGTAGGGAGCGGATTCGACGCCCGATGTCGGGATTCGCCCCAGCCAGCCGAGGCGCAGGAATCCCATGAGGCCGAGCGCGATCGCCAGGGACGCGATCAGCCCGCGAAAGAGCATGGGGGACAGGCGCGGCTCCGACGCTGCCGCTTCGCCGAGTTTCTTGAGCAGCTCCGGCAGGTTCGATTGGGAAGCGCCTCCTGACGTGCTCCGGGCCACCCTGTTCCTCAGGAGACTTTCGCGCGCTTCGTTTGCCACACGGTGGATGCGCTTGAGGAGCTCCAGCGCATTGGAGGGGTCCCTGCCGGCGGTCACGACGTGGTCCACTGCCCTGCGGATGCAATCGGCGACTTCGGCGTTGATGGCGTCTGCGTTGGCCTTGACCCGCGCAACGGCCACGTCGAGCCGCTCTCGCCGGAAATAGACATCGTAGTTCGCAAGGAGGATGTGCCAGCGCGGGCGCTTGATGTCCTCAAAGGCGATGTGGGGTATCCGGATATCATCCAGCACCGAACGTCGGGAGCCGCCGCTGTCGTAATGGATCAAGCGTTCGCGCAGACTCGTGATGCCCTCAACGTCAAACCGGAGCTGCTTGAGGGCTTCCTTTTCGGCCCTGTCCACATCGTCGCTCCGCGTGCAGGACGCGTTGATCCCTTTGCTTACAATCTCCAGCGCGGCCTCCAGCCCGATTCGTTCGGCGATGGCCTCCACCGGCAGTTCCACGACGCCCAGCCCCAGGGATCCGATCCGATGGGCGCCCCAGGCATGCTGGTCGGTCTCCGCCTGTCGCATGGCGTCGCCGACAGGCTCGACCGCGCGCATGGCGAGCGCCAACGAGCACTGGGCGTCGAGATCCTCGCCGGTGAACAGCGCGGCGGGCGACGCGCCGGACACGAGGACCGCACGGTCGAACGGAGGATCGCTCCCTTCGCAGGACGAGGCCGCGGCTTCGAGCGCCCGTGCGACAGCGGGTCCTTCATTGCACCGGCCCTGAGGGACGATGAGGTGCAGGATGACACGCACCGACAATCCGGCCACGGCTTCTTCGATGCCGCGGCCGGCAATGTCGGCAACCTGAAGGGCCACATCGCAGGCGAGCGGATCCTGCAGATCGGCCACGATCACGACCTCGCACAGCGCGCCAGGGACCACACCCGCAGCGTGCAGGGCATTCGGATCGAGGAGTACTCTGGCGAGACTCCTGACCGTGTCGGCACAGTCCTCCGGGAGTTGCCGGACCCCGCTGTCTTCCGCCGACGCACAGGCGACGGCGGCGTCAACCCCTTCCGGCGCGCTCGCCTGATCCGGAAGGACCGCAAGCACGGCCAGTATCCCGTCTGCTTCGGGACGTGCGGCAATCGCCTGCCTGTGCGCCCCCTGGGCTATGCGCACGCCCCGGTCACCGATGCCGACGAAGAGCGTCGGAACCATGGGGGCCTATTCCTCGCCGATGTACGCCCGGAGAACCGCAAGCTCCTTGCCGAACTGCTGCTTGAGATGCTCGGCGTGTGTGGATCGCGGGCCGGCTCCGGGCTCCAACACGGTATCGCAGTACTCGATGATCAACGTCCGGACCTGATCGGTGCCGATAGCATTGGTGAGGCTGGTTATGAACGTGCGCACATGAACCGCGTCGGCCTGCGTGAAAGCGTCGGCCGCAGCGGCGCGTCCTCCGGCAATGAGGCGCTCGTCCTGGACAACGAGAGAAGCGCCGCGCTTCTTCAGTTCGGCGACGTAGTACTGATTGGGCGTTCGCTCGTAGATGACGCCGTAATCCCATGTCCGGATGATGCCGGCTGCCTGCTGGTGCCGCTTGACGCGCACCAGCCAGTTGGTGAAGATGCCCAGGGCAAAGCCCTCATCGAGGGCTGCACGCCCGGCAGGGAGCACGTCCTCCAACATATCCGGATTCTTGGTCCAGGCCGCTGAAGGGTGCGGGGGCTCTTTCTGGTCCCTGTCCCGTGCGATGTGCGTGGCGTAGTCGTCCTTGAGCGCCTCAATGCCGGCGAGGGCATGGAGCGGCAAGCCATGTTCGGTTTTCAGGATCAGCATCTTATGGGGTTCCTGGGAGCCTTCTTGCCCGGCCCGCCCCGTAAACACCGGGTGAGCAAGGTACTCGTCAGGAAAGCCGGAAGGCCAGTTGGGCAGGGCAATCGTGTCCGAGGACAGGCCTCCACCCACTTTGCTGGGGTCCACGCGCCATGTCGGATCGGCAAGCCCGACGGCTTCCGGCAGGACTTTCGCGACAAAGCGTTCCGTGCCCAGCTCGGTCGCAATGACATCTGCCAGACTCCTCCGGATCGCCTTGTCAAGAGCCGTCTCCGCACATATCCAATGGACAGCGGCTTTCACGGCCTGCGTCAGGGCTTCCTGTCTGACAGGCTGGGAAGGATCACCGAGTTTCGAGAGCACGCCTTCCTGCGCTAGAGCGCTGAACAGGCCTGTGAGAAGGTCGGCATTTTCGTCGCGCAAGCGCTTGGCGAGCCGCCCCGACGCTTCAGCCACGCCTCCCTGAGGCACATACTGGGTCGTGATCGGCAGGTTGCCCTCATCCACTTCGGCATCGTGCCGGTTCGCCTGTTCGTCCAGTTGATTGCGCAGGACGGTCAACTGCTCCGACAGCCTCTGCAACCGCTCGATCAGGCCGTTCAGCACGGGCACGAGCATATGGGCGCGGTAGGCGCGCGCATCCGAAGCCGCCTTTTCGGCTATCTCGGCGGCAAACTGCGCCGCAAGGTCCTGCGCGAACTTCCGTACGATCACATCGAACTGCCTGCGCTCCAGCAAGTCCGGCTTCCAGTTCGTTTCGAGCGCATTCACCTGCGTCACATAGTCCACCGCCTCGGACACGTTGCTGTGTATGGATGATCCGCGGTCAGCACCGACCGGCGCGAGAGGCTCGGCGCTGTTGACGCGCTCGAGGAGGATCCGGAGCACAGTCATCGCGTATTCCACCGAGCGCAAACTCACCATATCGAGACAACGTTGTTGCAGTTGGACCGCCAGATCGCCCTGCGCCTGTTTCGCGAGGGTGGCAGCCTCCGAATCCAATGCCTTGAGCGCCTGGGTCGTTGCCGTTGCAGCGCGCTGTTGAGCGTGTTTCATGGCGTTCACGAGCTTCGGCTTTCGTGCCCCCGGTGTGCGTGCTTCGGCGTTGATGCCTTCAGCGCCAGGTATCTGGCTGCGCATGGCGTCTGCCCTGCGCGCCAGCGCACGGGCAACCGTCGCCACATCAACCTGGGCTGCATAATCGCTGAATAGCTTCTCGGCATCACTCCTTGCCCGTTCGCCGTCATCTGGCCCCAGTCCCGGGCGCAGGCGCTCGTCCAGCAGGTCGCGCAGCACTGCGGCTCCGGCGCAACGAGCAATGGTCTTCCGCGGGTACACAATGTAGCTCACCCCCATGCTGCTGAAGGCGCAAGACCTGTCGCGATCGGGTGCGGTGAGATGCGAGTTGAGGTCCACGGTGCCCGCATCGAGCGGCGATACTAGCTTCTGAAAGAGCGCGTCCGCTGCGAGGCCGTAGATCGAATCGAGGTCCGGGACGGTTTTGCTTTGGATCTCGTCGTCCATGAGATAGCAGGTCCGGGCGGGCATCACGGTGTTCGAAACCTGGTTGACCCCTTGGGCGGCCTGGGTGGCGGCATCCAGGCAATGCTCGGGCCACTGGTCGGGGTGGTGGAAGAAGTGCTGGAGTTCCCGCAGGAAGGCATAGCCATTGGCGCCCCGTGCCCGCGTGAGACGTTCGTTGACCGTGTCGCCCAGATTGCGATAGAACGTGGGCATGACGATCACCGCCGAACAGCCTGCGTCGGGCTGAGCCTGGTTCGCCAACTCGCTTCGTGTCAGCGCCAGAACGTCCAGCAGCATGCCGCTGCCTGTACCCCCGCAGGAACCGGAGATCACATGAACGCTGAGCGTCGCATTCTCGCCAAGCGGCGGCAGGTTGAGGTTGCAGATGGCAGTTGCGTTCATGTTGACCGCATTGCGTATGGCGTTGCCGATGGCCGTGCGGACGGTGTTCAAGCTGCGGTACAAGCACAGACGGCCCAGCGGACGGAAGCGCCGACATCCCGCGGTGATGGTAACGCCCGCCTCCAGACCCGTTGTCGTGGGCCACCAGCGGCTCAGGTTCGGGTCATGGCCGAGGTTGTTGGTAACCCAGGTGTGCGGGTTGAAGCCGCCGAGGAAGTAATACTCGCTGCCGTTTGCGAACGTCGTCCCGATGATGCCGTCGCGATGATGAGCTAGAGGCTCGGTATCGAACATGACGAACTGAACCATCTCCAGCAGGTCCGGCATGTTGCGGTAGTACCGCTGAACGGCGAGCTTCAGCCGCGCTCCGATCCCGCAGCCGGCCCCGCCAAGACCGACGATGACGGTTGGTTTGATGGTTCGGGACCTGCGCTCTTCTTCCAGCGTACGCGCCGGTTCCCGGCTCATGACCTCGGCAGCAAAGCTGTCCACAATGGTATCCCGCAGGGCGTCACGGTCACGGTCTCTCGGCATATCTCTCTCCTTTCACAAAGGCGTTGTCAGCCGACACTCGCCAGGCTAGATGACTATCAGGCAGATCGCCAGCGCAAGAAACGCCAGCAGAGGCGTCACGAACACTATGGGGCGGCGAACGCACGTCGGCGTGCGCCCATCGTTCAGCACGACGAACTCGGCGGTGCCCAGCGTCACCGCGTCGCCGTCCGACAGAACGCGCTCGCCCGACACCGCCTCGCCGTTCACCGAGACGTTGAACCCGCCGGAGCGCATGGCAAGCTGTGCATAGTCGCCATCTCGGCCCACCAGAAGCTCGACGCTCTCGCCCCCGGGACCGATTCCGGGCAACGGGATGTCCGCATCCGGCGGCCCGACGCTCAACGATTCCTTGCCGCGGCCGGCCAGCTCCTCGGGGCTCCCCTGCACGGCGATCGTCCCCATCAAACCGACCGGCGGCAGCATGCGGACGCGATTCTTCCATCCGACAATCGTCGCCACTGCAGCCACCACGACCCCGATCACAACCCACAGGGGCTTGCCGTATTCTAGGCCGATCTCGACATCGGCAGGCGCGGCATCGAAACGCGGACCAGACTCGAAACGCAGAATGCCGAGCGCAGCCCGATCCTCGAACGCGATCTCCGCCGCCGCATGACGGCTGCTCCTGATGTCCAGACGATGCCGTCCCAGCGCCCAGCGGGGCAGGTCGCGGTCTATCGCGATCGTCATGGTGACTGTGGAGCGCTGATCCGGGCCAAGGCGCAATCCCGACGGCGCGTCCAGCATGGCCGAGGCAGCGCCGGAAGTCTCCGTTGGGCCTTCCAGCCGCAGATTCGACAGCGTGACCGGCAGGGCCTGATAGGCGTTATGGATCACGATCGGCACGACGATCTTCCGCTCGGCGGTCCGCGCCGACGGCTCTCCCGGAATGGCCGTCACTTTGCCCTGTCCCAGGTCCTGTTCCAGCAGCGTTTTGAGCCGCAAGAGCCGCAACTGCCTCTGAAGGCGGGCCATGGCCGATCCTGCCGAAGCCGCGTCACCCGATAGTATCTCCACGTTGCGCACGGGGAAAATCCGCCGCAGGACCCCAACGTCCGTCTCGCCGCCGATCCCGAGCCCGTAGACGATCAGATGGGAGCGCTTCGCCAGAGCATGGGCCCGACCGCGCAGAGCTCGCCAGTCCGAGTCGCCGACGAAATCGCGGCTGAACGGGCTGTCGGTGGGAGGCTGATGCAGACCGTCGGTCAGCACGAAGAGCGCCTGAACGGGAGCGGCATCGGGCCGGTCCAGGTCGTCCAGCGCCTTCGATAGCGCCAGCCCCAGATCGGTCCCCGTGCCCGCCATCGGCTCACGGGGCAATCCCGAGTCGAGCAGCGACCGGGCCCTGGCGCCCTTGCCCGAGATGGGCTGCGTGATATTGGCGGCAAAGGCCCGGGCCGTCACGCTCTCGTTGGCGCTCAGCCCTTCGGCGAACCGGAGCACCGTGGCCCGCACCGTCGCGTACCGGCCCGACATGCTGCCCGAAGCGTCCACCAGCAGACTCACGTCGCCGACGGGCATCTTCGGGTCCAGCCGCTCGGCCAATGCCATCAGAGGGTCCGACTGGGGCGTCTGCGGCCAGGCCGCGCGCCCAATGAGGACCGACGTGCTCACGGCAAGCACGACGAAGACTGGAGACCGCCAACGGACTGCTGACCGGATGACCACTTCCAACCTCCGATAACGTCAACTGCCAGGGCCTGGTACGCATACGCAACCGAACCGATCCGACTTTGATGCCTTTCGCCGATCGGTTAGATGACTCCTTTGCGGGCGGAACGTTTTTTTTCGGGCCGACGCGAAACGCGGCTCGGCGCGAATCGTCCGTGTTCAGGAGGGTATGCCATGGATGATGGGGCGACAGTGGACAGCTCGGTCGAGGAGCCCGGTTCGGGCGAAGACCGGGCGCCATCGGATACGCCTCGGCCGCGGCCGCAGATTCGTCTCATCGTTGCGGCGGCCCTGTTGGTCGTGCTCATTGGCGGCGCGATCTGGGCGCGGAGCGCCTGGCTGAACCGGCTCTGGGGCACATGGGAGACTCCGTTGCTTGGATTTGGCTCGGTTCAGATCGAGCTCGGGTGGCGCGGCCAGGCAGCCGCCAGGTTCTCCAGTCCGCTCGGCACATCCGACGTCGCCGTGGGCACCTGGAAGCGCGATGGCGACGCCATCATCCTGAACCTCGAAACCGCGCTGCCGTTCCGCGACAATCGGCTCAACAACGTGAGCGTCCGAGGCGACACCATGGAAGCCGACTACGCCGGCCTCCACGTGGAGTTCAAACGCGCAGCGACAAGCCTTTCGCCGTCGAAGTGACCCCGCATAGACCGTGGAGGTGAAGCAGGAATGTCCGTGCGACCTGTCACGGAGCAAAGCCCAGCCCACGGTGACCGGCGATGATCGAGCGGCCATGGGGCCCTGACCCCCTACCGTCGCGATCAGCCGGTGCGGCATGCGCTGGACCGGTTGCAGGTCAAAA
>DYKI01000132.1:0-2865 GCA_020722705.1 Chthonomonas calidirosea
CGGTCCGTTCCGCATTCCCGACATCGGCCCAAAGTCGGCACTGGTACGGGGCGACGTCATGCCGGACGCCAGGTCGCCCGAGGCGCCTCAAGATTCCGTCGTGCCGAAGGGGAAGATCGTGGATCTGACGGCGCAAATGCAACCGGACGGCACACTGAACTGGTCCGTTCCCGAAGGACGATGGACCATTCTGCGCATGGGCCACACCCCAACGGGCTCGGTCAACGCCCCTTCGCCCGAGTCGGGCCGCGGTCCCGAAGTGGACAAGCTCAGCAAGGAGGCGCTCGACGCATACTGGGACGGGTTCATGGGCAAGCTCGTGGCCGACAACCGTCCCTTCGTGGGCAAAGCGTTCGTGGCCACGCACATAGACAGTTGGGAAACGGGCTCGCAGAACTGGACGCCCCGCTTCCGCGAGGAGTTCATGCGCTTGCGGGGCTACGATCCGCTGCCCTATCTGCCGGTCTATGCCGGTTACGTGGTGGAAAGCTCCCGAATCGCCGATGGGTTCCTCTACGACGTCCGCCAGACTGTGTCCGACCTGCTCCTGCAGAACTACGCCGGACACATGCGCGAACTGGCCCATCGAAACGGCTTGCGTCTGACCATCGAGGCCTATGGCGATACGACGGTAGACAACCTTGCCTATGCCGGGCGTTGCGATGAGCCCATGGGCGAGTTCTGGTCATGGAGTCCTTACGGCGCTGGGAATACGCTGATTGAGATGGCGGGAGCGGCCCATGTCTACGGCAGGCCGATTGTGGGGGCAGAGGCATTCACCGCGCACGATGGCGAACGCTGGCTGGCGCATCCCGGCTACATCAAAGGCATGGGCGACTGGGCGTTCTCGCTCGGCATCAATCGGTTCGTGTTCCATCGCTATGCGCTGCAGCCCTGGCGTGACCGCAGACCCGGCATGAGCATGGGACCGTGGGGGCTCCACTACGAGCGAACCCAGACATGGTGGGAGCAATCCGGCCCCTGGCACCGCTACCTCGCCCGATGCCAGTTCCTGCTTCAGCAGGGCCTTCCGGTTGCCGATGTGCTCTGTCTGGCGCCCGAAGGCGCCGCCCGGACCTACAACCCGCCCGCCGACCTGGTCCGCAGCGGCTATAAGGCCGACGGCTGCTCGGCCGAGGCTCTGCTGACGCGAGTGTCGGTGCGCAATGGCCGGCTGGCGCTGCCCGACGGAATGTCGTATCGGGCGTTGGTCGTGCCCGGCAACGAAGCCATGACACCCACAGTGTTGCGGAAGATCCAGCAGCTCGCGGAACGGGGCGCACTCGTGATCGGGGCCAAACCCAGCCGGTCTCCCAGCCTGGCCGGCTTCCCGCAATGCGATGCCGATGTGGCCCGGATGGCCGATGCGCTCTGGTCAAGCGGCAGGATCGTTTCCGGCAAGCCCACCGATGCCATACTGCGAGGGCGCGGCATCCTGCCCGATTTCCTTGCCGATCGCCCGCTAAACTGGACCCATCGCCGCATCGGCGGCGCCGATGTGTACTTCGTGGCCAATGGGATGACCCACCGTGTCAACGCCGACTGCCGGTTTCGCGTGGCCGGACGACAGCCCGAAATCTGGGACGCTGAAACAGGCAAGATCGAGCCCGTCGCGGCTTTCCTCGAAGAACGGGGCATGACGCGCCTCACGCTCAGTCTGGTGCCCGCCGGATCCGTGTTCGTCGTGTTCAGACGTCCATCGAGGGGGGTGGACCCTGTCGTGAAGCTGACCAAAAACGGCATGACGCTCTGGCCGGCACAGAGAAAGCGCGCGGCATTGCGCATCATCAAAGCGCTCTGGGGCCCCGCAGGCGACGAGAAGCGTACGAAGGACGTGACCGATCAGGTGCAGCGGATGGTGGACCGCGTCGGGCCGTCATTCACGGTGGCCGAGCTTGCATCGGAAGGCGATCCGGCGTTCATGGTGGTCAAGACGCTTCGGGTTGAGTACGAATCCGACGGCAAGACCCATCAGGCCACGGCAACGGACCCTGAGGTGATCAACTTCGCGCTGTCCTCGGATGCCGCTCCGCCCATCCGGCTGGCCCGGTCCGCCGACGGCAGCCTTGCGGCGTTTGCCACTCAGGCGGGGACCTACACGGCCACGTTCCGGTCGGGACGCCGGGCTGCATTCCGGGTAGCTGCCGTACCGAAGCCCGTACAGGTGCAGGGGCCCTGGCGGGTCGCGTTTCCTGCGGGCTGGGGCGCGCCGGCCCACATCGAGCTGCCCCGGCTGACCTCGTGGCACGAGCATCCCGACGCGGGCGTCCGATACTTCTCGGGTACGGCCACTTACTCGGCCCGGTTCGGCTGGAATCAGGCCGCGAAGGGGGGGCACGTCTATCTCGATCTCGGGGATGTTCAGGTCATGGCGCGGGTGAAGCTGAACGGCAAGGACCTCGGGCTGCTCTGGCGCGCGCCGTACAGGCTCGATGTTACAGGCGCGATCAAGCCCGGCGCCAACACGCTCGAGATCGCGGTCATCAACCTCTGGATCAACCGCATGATCGGCGATGAACATCTGCCCGAGGACAGCAAACGGCACGGCAACGGCACGCTGGTCGAATGGCCCGACTGGCTGGACAAGCCCGGTCCGTCGCCGACGGGCCGGTTCACGTTCACGACCTGGCGTCTCTGGGGTAAGGGCGGCCCCCTACAACCGTCCGGCCTGATTGGTCCCGTCACATTGCGGGTTCAGGCACCGTAGGGGCGCGATTCATCGCGCCCCATTGCCCACCCGCGCCCCATTGCCCACGCGCGCCCCATTGCCCACGCGCGCCCCATTGCCTACCCGCGCCCCATTGCCCACGCGCGCCCCATTGCCCACCCGCGCCCCATTGCCCACCCGCGCCCCATTGCCCACCC
>DYKI01000132.1:2965-9242 GCA_020722705.1 Chthonomonas calidirosea
GTATGAAGTCGGGTATGAGCGCAAGCGTCTCGTGCGCGAATCCCTTTCCATAGTCATGCGTCGCGTCGTAGCGGTTGTCGCGGTAGGCGAAACAGCGCTCGACCTCGTCAAGCGTCAGCAAGCGATGTTCTGCGGCCAACCGCAACGCGTCCTTGACCGGGGAGGTTCGAGCTTGCAGCCACTATGGCCCGATCCCTTCTTGCATGCACCCTTCACAGCGGCTCTGTCCCCTCTTGCAGGATAGCGAGATACCTGTCATACACGTACAGCCGGTTCCTCTGTCGGCCTGTCACCTCTCGTGCGATGCCGAGCCCGACCAGCGTCTCCATACCCTTGGCCGCAGTCGGGAAGGTCAAGTTCTGACGGCGGGAGGCTTCCCTGACTGACAGCACAGGCCGGTTGCGCAAGGCCTCCAGCACCCGCAGTGCGCTCGCCGCAGACCGCGGAGCCGTCTGCACGCGAGCCACAATCCTCCTGGAATACCGCGACCAGTCGGCGCGCCGTCTGAACCGCATTGTCGGCAGTCGTCTTGATCCCCTCCAGGAAGAAATCCAACCACGCCTCCCAGTTCCCTTCTGTGCGCACAGCATCGAGCAGCCGATAATACTCGGCCCGGTGCTGTTTGAAGTAGAGGCTGAGATACAGAAGTGGCCTCGACAGAACCCCGTCATGATGGAGCAGGAAGGAGATCAGGAGCCGGCCCAACCGCCCGTTGCCGTCCAGGAAGGGGTGGATCGTTTCGAACTGAACATGGGCCAGTGCCGCCTTGACAAGGGCCGGATAGGGTGTACGCTCGTCATGGAGGAACAACTCGAGCGCACCCATGCATTCCGGCACATGGTGGGGCGGAGGCGGCACGTAGTGGGCGTTGCCGGGGCGCGTTCCGCCCAGCCAGTTCTGACTGCGTCGGAACTAACCGGGCAAGCGGTCTGCGCCACGCCCACGTGCCAGCAGGATCGCGTGCATCTCTCTCAGGAGACGGTTCGTCAGCGGCTGGCCTGCGCTCAGCCGCTCCATACCGAATACGAGCGCGGCCACGTACTTCGAAACCTCCGCGACATCGTCGAATGGCACCCCCGGCACCTCATCCAGCTCGAAAAGCATCAACTGCACGAGCGAAGACTGGGTGCCCTCTATCTGGGAAGACAGGACGGCTTCGCGGCGGACGTACGTATGGAGGAAGAGGTTCGGGTCCGGAAGGAGCAGGGCAACGCTGTCCAGCCTGCCCAGGGCGAGGTGAGCTTGCTCGAGCAGCCTCTGACGCGCGCCGGTCATCTGAAGCGGAGGCTCAGGCGGTAACGGGGCGGGTATGAACGCTCGCACCCGCTCGCCGCCTACGGATGTGGTCTCATACCGCCCTGTCATTCCTCGTCTGTCGCTCACCGGTGTTCTGTTCCGTTGAATAAGACACAGGACTATTAAAGGAATCTGCCTATTCCTTTAATAGCATTCGTTGGCCATCGTACCCCAGCCTCTGCCGAATGCCCAAGCTCTTGCCCTGCCTACGTGCCTGCGCCCGCGTTGTGGACTACGGCGACGCCCCATGCGCCCGGCCGGAAGCTTTGCCTATGTTCCCGGCAAGGCTGCCTGCGTCTTCTCCTTCCCCACGCATCTCACCGCCTCGATGACGAGCCAGACCGAGAGGAGCAGCAGCACGATCCCGACGACGCCGGAGACGATGGTGTCGGGCTTGACGGCGCCGAGGTTGCCGAGGGAGCCGAGGAAGGGCAGGATGAGCAGGATGAGCGAATGGAAGGTAACCACGAGCATGAAGAGCATGGGCACGAAGGCGAACAGGGGATTGCGGCCCGTTTTGAGGAGCCACATGGCGATGGCGAGGAGCGTGAGACTGGCCAGCAACTGGTTGGAGGTGCCGAAGATGGGCCATGCGACGAGATAGCCCTTCTCCTGCGTGAGCATGAGGAATGCCAGAGGCGGCAGGAGCGTGATAAGCGTAGCCATGGCGGCTCCGGCCTGCGAGCGCCAGCCGAACATCTCCTGCAGGATGTAGCGCGCAAGGCGGGTAGTGACGTCGAGCGTGTCGTAGACGAACGTGGAGAACGCCAACAGCGCGAAGGAGAGGGCCAGCGTGTGGCCGATGCCGATGAGCCCCATGTACTTCGCCAGACCGCTCGCATAGACGACGTTGGGGTCCTTCGACAGGCCCGGATCGCCATGGGGAAGCATCATCACCGTCGCCAGCGCCAGCACGGCCACTCCGCCCTCGAGGATCATCGAGCCGTAGCCGACCGCGACGGTGTCGGTCTCCTTGTCCACCTGCTTGGAGGTGGTGCCCGCGCTGACGATGCCGTGGAAGCCTGAGCAGGCGCCGCAGGCCACGGTGATGAAAAGCGTCGGGAATACGAGCTTGCCCGTGTCGAGCCCCTTGAGCCCATCGAGGTTGAGGACCGGGTACTGGACCGCGAAGCCGCCGAACAGCGCCCCGAGCAGCGCGACGGCCATGGTCAGATAGAGAAACCACCCGCCCAGATAGCCGCGCGGCTGCAGCAGGAGCCACATGGGCAGGAGCGATGCGACAAAGCAGTAGGCCAGCAGGATGATCTCCCACTGCTTGACGGGTACCTGCTGGAGCCGCTCGGACCAGCCGGCAGGCAGCGCATTGCCCATCCAGATCGCCACAAACACGAGCGGCAGGAACACAGCGGTGGCAAGCTTCAGGTTCATCTTGAACCGATAGAGCGCAAGGCCCATGGCCACGCCGATGACGAGATACAGCCCCGAACTGACCGCCACACCGGGTCCGAACGCCTCATCGGCCGTCACGGCCTTGAACGTCTGCGCGGTGATGTCGGAGAAGGCGATGATCACATAGGTGAGCGCGAACCACACGAAGATCAGGAAGAGCATGCGCGAGGTCGGCGACATGTATTCCTTGACGATCTCGCCGATGGAGCTGGCCTTGTGCCGCACCGAGGCAATCAGCGACGTGAAGTCGTGGACGCCGCCCACGAAGATCGCGCCGAGGAGAATCCACAGCAGCGCCGGGCCCCACCCAAACCATATCCCCGCCAGGATCGGCCCCACAATGGGACCTGCCGCGGATATGGCCGAGAAGTGCTGTCCCAGGAGCATGGAAGTCGGTGCAGGCACATAATCCACACCGTCGTTCATGGCATGGGCCGGCGTTGGGCGGCTGTTGTCGAGACTCAGCCGCGAAGCAACCCACCGCCCGTAGGTGACGTACCCGATGCCGAGAACGATGAAAGACACGAGTACCACGACGCTGATCATGGCAATACCTCGTAGATCGAGATGGTGCGCCGGAGCGCGAGCGGGAGCAGGGCTCAAGTGTCCAGCGCAGGACTTCTTACCTTACCCGCCAACGACGCTGTCCGCACGGCGCGTCGGGATTGGACCGCCGAGGTCGCCCTGCCGTTCAGACCTCCGCATCCCGGCGTTTGGACCGTCGAGCCCACTGCCGGGCAAAACGCCGGGCGGCATCCTCTCATCGAGCCGAACGTGCGCTCGGCCTCATTCTACGATATCAGGGCAGGCGGCGCAAGGGCTTTCTCGGTCGTCAGCCCGTCCCGGCGAAGTGGCAAGCGACGCGACGATCAGGTCCGAACGGAGCCGGCTCCGGCTCCTCCTTTGCACACCGATCCTGAGCGATAGGGCAGCGCGCGCGGAAGCGGCACCCGGATAGGCTCTGCGTGGGTGCCGGCACATCGCCTTCGATGGGCACACGGTGGGAGCGCTTGGACGGGTCAGGAACCGGAACCGACGCCAGCAGAGCTCTGGTGTACGGATGCGCCGGCGCCGCAAAGAGGTCTTCTGTGGGGCCCTCCTCGACGATCACGCCCAGGTACATCACGGCCACCCGCGAGCACGCATGCCGGACCACAGACAGGTCGTGAGCGATGAACAGATACGTCAGGCCCAAGCGGTCCTGAAGGTCGGCGAGCAGGTTCAGGATCTGCGCACGGATGGAGAGGTCGAGCGCAGAAATGGGTTCATCGAGGATGACCAGTTGAGGCTCCGTTGCGATGGCGCGTGCGATGCCGATGCGCTGCCTCTGGCCTCCGGAGAACTCGTGCGGGAACCGCGACGCATGCTCGGCGCGCAGACCGACCATCTCGAGCAGCTCCTGCGCCCGATCGGCCTGCTCGCGGCGTCCGGCCACGATCCCATGGGCGCGCAGCGGCTCCGCTACAATGTCGCCCACCGCCATGCGCGGGTTCAGCGCCGACATGGGGTCCTGAAACACGATGCCCATGCGCCGGCGAAGCGCCCGCAGATCACGCGGCGGAAGCCTGGCGAGGTCCGTGCCGTCGAAGAGGACGGTCCCTGCCGTCGGCTCGATCAGTCGCAGGATCGTGCGGCCGGCCGTGGACTTGCCGCACCCGCTTTCGCCGACGAGGCCGACCGTCGAGCCCGCCGCAACGTTTAGGTCCAGCCCATCCACCGCCCGTACGACCTCATGAACCCTCCGCAAGCCCATCTGCCGCGTAACATGGAAATGCTTCTTCAGCCCGCGAACGGAGAGGAGAGGTGCGTTCAGACCGCTCATGTGAGCTTCACCCGCCTTGTCGGCATGGAGACACCCGCCTCGGCGATGGGCTTCAGCGACTGAGTTCGGTCCGCGCCGAACACGTCCGCAACGTCTTTCCAGTCCCCGCCGGCTCGTTGGATGGCCTGCAGTCCCCAGAGGACGTCCAGCACATGCGGAGAGTGGGTGGAGATACAAACGCGGCAGCCCCGCCAGAGCAGCTCCAAAGCGAGCAGCATGGCCGCACCGATCGCCCGCGGATGGAGGCCCATCTCCGGTTCCTCAATCACCACCCAGTCCACATCGGGCCTCTTTGAGAGCTTCGCGGGCGGCAACAACCAATACAGCCCCAGCAGGAGGGGGACGAACTCTCGCTGGCCGGCGGACCATGCCATGAACGGGAGTGACGAGTTTGCCGTGTCCTGACCGAGGACCAGTCGCCTCTGCGGGTAAGTTCTGTCCACCCTCAGGCCGAAGCCCCTGAAGACCACATCGTCGAGCATGGTGCGCAGCGCTGACTTGAGCTTGTTGGTTCTGGGGAAGAGCTCAGACTGACCGCGAACCATTCCGCCCAGCAAGATCCGCAAGCGGTCGCTGAAGTCCCGAACGGCGAACGGGTCACCGGGTCCGTAGTCGGAAAACGGCCTCGGCCAGCCGTCCCGCATCGTCACGGCACGTTGAGCGGGCATGTAAAACACTCCGGGCTCGTCGCGCCGACGCCCTCCCCGCTTCAGTTTGGCTTCCACCCCGTTAATCGGCTCGCCATTGACCGCGATTGCGCTGCCGCCGTCACCGTCACGCCACATCGGTCCGGTGCCTTCGCCGAAATAGAGCTCAAGAAGGCCGGCCGGCGGTCCTTCCCAGTCAACGCCGTACTGCGCCAGCCGCCCACGGATGTACTGGGCATCCTCGAGGAGCTTGAGCCACTGGAGGAAGATGCTCTTGCCGGAGGCCTGAGGCCCAACCAGTACGGTGAGATCACCGAACGTCACGTCGGCGCACTTGATCGGGCCAACATTGCTGATCGCAAGGCATTTCATGGTGGAGAGGTTCCAGTTCGCGGCGTGCCTACCACCCGTTGTAGTGCACACGCTCCGGAGCCCAGCGCTCGGGCTGGGGCGGCTTCTCGGCCGGCCAGCCGATGGGGATCAGCGCCAGCGGCATGACGTGCTCAGGCAGGTTGAAGCGCTTCTTGATCGCCTCGACCCGCTCGTCGCGCGGGAAGATGCCCGTCCAGACGGCCCCCAGGCCCATTGCGTGCGCCGCAAGAAGCAGGTTCATGATCGCCGCGGAGCAGTCCTGCGGCCAATAGCCCGTGTGCTTCTCGCGCTGCGTGTTGCCGCACACGAGAACGGCCACGGGCGTCTGACGGATCATCTGGCAGTAAGGGTGCAGGCTCGGCATCTCATCGAGGAGCGAACGCTCCGTCAGCACGATGAACTCCCACGGCTGCTGATTGCCCGCCGACGGGGCCATCATGGCCGCGCGCAGGAGCTTCTCCACCATTTCTCGCGGCACCGGCTTCTCTTCGAACTGACGGACGCTCCGCCGGGTCACAATGGCTTCATACGCTTCCATCGTCCACCTCCTTCAAGTAGGCTTCCACTGCTTCGTAGTCTACCGTCTCATCAGGCTTCATGCCCAGCTTGTCGTACAGAGCGCGGCGAGCACGCATGTCGGCCAATAGGATGGCTCCGGCATGGCGGGCAACCTCCGCCGCCGATGCGCGTCTGGACCTCGACGACCTCGATCCCGGACGCCGGCTACGCC
>DYKI01000304.1 GCA_020722705.1 Chthonomonas calidirosea
GTCCTCCGACTGAAGGCGGTCGATCAGCTTGAAGCTGTTGGAATAATAAATGACCGTCTTGGCCGCGGTCAGGGTTAAGCCGGTTGACCCGGCGGCGGGGTTGCCCACGAACACCTGCGCCTGCTCCTCCGGCGGGACGGGCTCGCGCCCAACCACCTGTCCGTTGGCGTACAGGGTCCTCTCGCCCTGGAACAGCTCCTTGGCGCGGGCGCGCTCGTCATCACTGACCAGCCCATCGTAGCGGACGGCCCGGATGCCGCGGCGCTTCAGCTCCTCTATGATCAGGGTGATGTCCAGCTGGAAACGCGCCCAGACAATCGTCTTGTGCTGCTGTTCCTCGATCAGATCGCAGAGGAGGTCCAGGCGGCGGTTCGCCCCCGGGATTGTGTACAACGGTTCCTCCTCATCATCGGTCGGGAGGTAACCGCAGGTGATCTGCTGGAGGCGGAGGAGCCGGGTGATTGCGAGGGCGGCGATGACCGGGGTGCCTCCGTCCACTCCCAGGCCCTCGTCCACGCCGCAGTCTGGGCACGGATACACGTAGCCGTCGAACTCCGCCTCACGCTGCCCGGAGCAGGTCGGACAGGCCCCCGCGGCGGCGACCTCGCCCAGCTCCGCGGCCTCCTTCTCAATCCCGCCCGTCTCCAGCCAGACGATGTACTCATCGCGCAACTGGTGGTACAGCTTCGCCTGCTCCGCCGTCATCTGGAAGAACCACTTGCTGTACAACTTGGGCGGGAGGTCCAGCGCCTCGTCCTTAGTCACCCGGGAGGACACCGGCTGGAGGAGGGCATTCAGCTCGTCCAACCGGCGGTAGCCCACCAACCGATCGTACTCTGCGCCGTCCCGCTTCTTGGTCTTAGGGTTGAAGGCGGTCGGGTTCCAGCCCTTCCTCCAGACGCCAAAGTGGTTCTTGAACTCAGTGAAGGAGCCCAACTCAAAGCGGTTCCAGTAGTCGTCAATCAGGAACTTGATCTGGCTGTAGACATCGAAGGGTCCCTGAGCAATCGGGGTCCCGGTCAGCACCCGCCTGAATGGCGCGTACTTCGCGGAGCGGAGGATGGACTTGGTGCGCTCCGCGGCGGGGTTTTTGATGTAGTGGCCCTCATCCAGAACGTACAGCAGCTTGCGCTTGTCGAAGAAGTCAATCAGCGCCCGCTTACCCGCGTTCGTCATGAAGGCGTCATAGCTGATCGTGAGCCAGGCGAAGCCGGGGTGGTTGATGATCTCCCGGACGGCCTGCTTGTGCCACTTCGTGTCGGCCTTCGGGCTCTGGTAGTGGAAGGCGCGGACGGAGGCCATCACCTCGTCCGGTACGTGGTCCGGGATTTCCTTCTCGACCCAATTGCGGTGCACGCCGTTCGGGGCGACCACCAGCACGCCGTCGATGAGCCCGCGG
>DYKI01000133.1 GCA_020722705.1 Chthonomonas calidirosea
CTCCGTGTTGAAGCCGATCTGGGCCTTGCCGGTATGGTCCACGATCTTCGCGCCTCCCCGGAGCCGATTGCCTACGACGATCGCCGACCGGACGCCTTCGCCAATCTCGATCTGGGATTTGCCTGCGGCCATGAAGTCGCATCCCATCACCGTCAGACCGCTGCACTTCGACCTGATCGCGGGCGTGCCGGGCGTCTTCATCGCCCAATCCGAGAAGTGGCAGCCGTTGAAGGTGACATGCCCGGCTCCGGCAAGGTCCGCGTGCCGGTCCGTCGTTGGAATGGGCCAGAAGCCGCAGTTGACGAACTTGACCGGGCCGGTGTTGGTGTCGGTGACCTGAATGCCGGCCATGAACTGGCTGTTGTTGAAGGCGATGCCCGCGTGAGGTTGGCAGTCTTCGACGAGCACGGCGATCGGTCCCACATCGGAGCCGCATTGGGTCAGCACCGTGTTGCCCGGGCCGTGCTGGAACTTCGTGAAGCGGAAGCCGACCTTGTACATGATGCAGAAGCAGTTGGACATATACTGCCAGTCTGTCTTGCCGAGGATGAAGCCTTCTCCCTCCTCGACCATGAACTTCATGACGGGCGGCGCCATGCTCCACCACGGGTTCCAATGGACGTTCTCGATCCGTCCGATGTCGTAGATCTGATCCACTTTGATGCCGCGCCGAAGGGGCTGGCCGTGGACACACCGGATCAGGTGACGCTCGGTCGTGGTGGTATCTATGGCATTGTACGGATTGAGCAGCTCCGTATCGAGCACTGCGGGGTTCTTGCCCAGCATGCGCACGGCCCAGGGGTAAGGTTTCGGTGTCGCTTTGGGGTCCTGCTCCGGATAGTAGACCGTCACGCCCTGCAGCACGCTGTTCGTGTTAAGCGTAATGAAAGCGGGCGCGTCCTCCTTGCCCTGATCGGCGGTCGGCATCAGAGTCGTGCCGTCCTCGCCGGGTTTCGGCAGGCCTGCGTCGCGGATGCCGTTATGAGCCGGCACGGATCGGAACGAGCCGATGAGGTTGGTCGAGATCGGTACGTTCAAACTGCCCCGGAACAGGTATCTGCCGGGCGGGGCATAGACATCGCCGCCGCCCGCCTTGCCCACGGCATCGAGAGCTCGCTGGAACGCGGGTGTCTCATCTGCCGAACCATCGCCTGCCGCGCCGAAGTCTTTGACGCTGACGCGCCCCCAACGGGCTGCCTCGACGCGCCTGGTTGATTCGTCCTGAGCCATAGTGCCGGACCCTTCCTTGATTGAGATCGGCAGAGCGAAAGCGCCGCCGGCCGCTGCTCCGGCTGCCACCATGCCGAGCGCCTTCCGGCGGGTCACCTGCTCGTTGTCCATAGTGCTGTGCCACCTCCTTCGGGTGCGCGTTCATCGCGATGCGTCTGGATTCGGCGGGCTGCGCCGAACCACCTTCCTTCGTCCGGCCCGGCGGCATCAGCGGTACGCATGGCTGACACCGAACTAGAAGCCGTCGGGCGCTCAACGATCACGTCTGGAAGCGTGTGCGCTTGATGCTCCTCGACGACAACATGGCGCGCTTCTTCATGGAGGTGGCGCTCCATGGAGCAATCACCCATGCCGAACGTCGTGCCGTCCGGCTTTCTGTGGCCGGTTCACGCGACGCGCTTGGCCGCTGAGGACAGCCGATGGAGCGAAAGCGCCAGTCGTCAGCGCCTATGGGTAGCCGGCCCCGCGCGGAAAGCCGGGGTTCCACATACTGACGGGTGCGCTGCCTGTGTAGTCCCCGGCAGCCACGACGGCGGCAAGCCCGGCGCAGTTGACGTTGAATGCGAGCATGGCAGACTGGTCCGCCGGCTCCCATGTGGCACCCGGCGTCAGCGTCTTCACGTGGATGTCGCAGAAGAGGAAGTTTGACTTCCTGGCGTGGTAGTTCTGGGGCATGCCGACGCACAGAGGCGGCGTTGCGCTGGGTCCGGTGCTGAAGAACGGTGACCCGTTTCGGTTCACGTTCTTGTAGGTGGCGTGCTGGGCGGCTTCGTACAGCAAGATCACCTGCGCCGGCGGGTTCTGCAGGGTATCAGGGTTGATGCCTTCGGCCCATCGGCGGCCGCAGATGGTGTCGCGCCGGTTGTAGTTCTGCTCACCCGGGTGGCAGCCCCTGAGGTAATCGTTCATGACATAGTTCTGACCCGGTGAATATGCGTTGGAGGGGCCTGGCAACGACCTGGGGCAGGAGTAAACGTTGCTCTGCCCCCCATTGCCGCGTTGCTTTACGTACGGCCAGATTCCCCCGATGTCTTTGCCGAGGCCGGTACCCGCGCTGAGGAGCCACGCGCTCTGGATGGTTCGGCCTCCGGGCCAGTACCCTCCCTGAAACGTGCCGCCCGGGCTGGGGAAGCATCCGTCGTAATCCGAGGCGTACATGGCGAAGGCCGTGCCGAGCTGCTTCAGGTTGGACTGGCACATAGCCTGCCGCGCTTTGTCTCGCGCCTGGGCGAACACCGGGAACAGGATGGCGGCCAGGATCGCGATGATCGCAATGACGACGAGCAGTTCGATCAGTGTGAAGGCGCGAACGGTGTGTCCCATGAGCTAAGCTCCTCCTCGATACCTGTGGTCGCTAAGGCAAGGCGCTATCTCGCCAACAATAGGTCGAGCATCTGCCTATCGAGTTTGTGGCCGCGCCAGTCCTCGTACTTCACATCCGCACGATCGCTGTCGAGCACGCCAAACGATCCGCGCAGGTTCCAGAGCGCCCAGCCCCATCCGGCATCCTTCCAGTTGTCGAGACAGTCACGCATCCAGGCCATGACGACACGATGCGGCGTTCTGTTGAAGGCGCCGAACTCACCGACCATGACGCCAACCCCCTTCTCTTCCAGCGCTTTCCATGGCTTGATGAACCGCTCGCGATGGAAGTCGCGATTCCAGAGCTGCGAGCCCTCCTTCAGCGGATACGTGGGCTCCGGCCAACGGTCGCTGCCCCCGACCCAGCTCGCATGCCAGTGGGTGATCGGCATCGGCTGGTAGCCCCGGGTGGCGGCCGCGACGCCCAGTCCGACCAGTTCGAGAGGCGCCGTGTTTCCCCACGTGCGGCCATCGCAGACAATGAGACGCTCGGTGTCCTGCTCACGAATGGCCTCGCACATGCGCGCAACGACTTTCTTGTGGGCCTCGGGCGCGATCATGGCCGGCTCGTTGAAAAGGTTGAAGCTCAGGCGTGCATTGGGAATGCCCTTGTAGCGCCGGGCGAAAGCAGCCCAATGGAGCGCGCAGACCCGCTGGGCCTCTTCGTCGGACCACAAGTCTTTCGCTTCAGCGGGGCGTGCTACCGTGTAGCCGGGTGCGCGATGGAAGTTGATATGGACATGCACGCCGTGCTTCTCGCCCAACCGCACGGCTTCGTCTATCTCCTTCAGAACCGGCTCCTTGAGCTTCGTCCAGTCGTTCTCGTCGGTCCAACAGCGGTAGTCCATCGGCAGGCGCGCGAAGTTCATGCCCCATTCGGCGATCCAGGCGAAGTCCTGCTCGTCGAAAGGCGACTGGTTGGCGACCTGGAACTTGGAAAGCAGATTGAAGCCCCGCCATCGAGGCAACTTCTCAGGCCTGGGGTTGGGCAGTTTCCGTTGTGCGTATGCTTCCGATCCGACCGTGAGTGCTGCTCCCGTCGCAATGGTCATGCCGATCATCTCCCTGCGGTTCATTGTTGCCTCCCATGCGCGTGCCCGCTGTACGGTCTGTTTCCTCGCGGCCCGGCAGGACTCCTGCGCCGCATGCCGAATCGGACAGCATAGCATTCGCACAGCCCCGGCAGGCGTTGATCCACAACCGCGGAAACTCTGGCGATCGCCCGCCAAAGAGCCGCCTCGCGCCGCTTGCCAGACCGGTTTGGCCCTGTGGGCAAAGGAGCCTGTAGACCGTGAGCGTTCGAGCTGCCGTTATGGAGAAGCCGCACTGCCCGGTTCGCATCTGGGAGATGGACGAGCCTGAGATCGAGGCCGGCGCGGTGCTCCTGAGGACGCTTGCCGCCGAGGTCTGCGGGACCGACGTTCACCTCTGGCATGGGCGCCTCGCGGGCGTGCCTTATCCGATCATTCCCGGTCACGTGAGCGTCGGGGCTGTCGAGGCCACGGGAGGCGATGTGGCCGACGTTGACGGTCGGAAGCTCCGGCGGGGCGACATCGTCACGTTCCTCGACGTTCACGAGACATGCCATGCCTGCTGGCACTGCCTTGTGGCGAAGCTCTCCACGCGCTGCCCACATCGCAAGGTGTATGGGATCACGTATAGCGCGGCAGATGGACTGCTTGGGGGATGGTCGGAACGAATCTATCTGAAGCCCGGCGTGAGCATCGTGACGCTGCCGCCCGAGGTCTCACCCGACCTGTGGATAGCCGCCGGATGCGGTCTGCCGACGGCGCTGCATGCCGTGGACCTCGCCGCGATCAAGATCGGCGACAGCGTGCTCGTTCAGGGAGCCGGGCCTGTTGGTCTCGCGGCTTGCGCACTGGCCCAGGCGTCCGGCGCGACCTGGGTGGGCGTCGTGGATGGCTCTCCGTTGCGCAGGCAGGCGGCCCTGCGGATGGGCGCCAGTCAGTGCTTCGACGTGACCGCAGATATGGTCGCTGACGTCCTCGGCGCGACCCATGGACGGGGCGCGGATGTCGTATTGGAGGCGTCCGGCAACCCGGAGGCGGTCCGTCAGGGGTGCGAAATGGCGCGCGACGGCGGGCGTTATGTCATCGTCGGGCAGTACACGGACAACGGGCCGGTGGAGCTCAATCCCCATGCGCACATCAACCGCAAGCATCTGACGATGCAGGGGTGCTGGGGATCCGATCTGAGCCACATCTACCGCGGAGCAAACGCGCTCGCTCGATTCGGAGCCCGGTTCCCGTGGACTGGCTTGATCTCGCGCCGATATGCCCTGAGTGAGGTCAACGAAGCGCTCGCCGATGTCGAAGCACGTCGAGTGGTCAAGGCGGTCATCGTGCCATGAGGCAGGCGTGGCCTCGGCATGCCGCAATGGATCAGGGAATGTGACGTGCCGCCAGGCACACGGTGCACAGCGGTTCGGGTCCGACGTGCAGCGTCTTGCAGCCTTCGCACAGCACCCAGCCGTGGTCCAGCCTCCATCGGCGCAGCCGATGTTGTCGTTGCAGAATGGCTGCCAGTCTCGGGCGGGCCTCAGCATCGGGCAGGGCCTCCACCGCAGCGAGATCTGCATCGAGTGACGCCATGTCCTCGGCCGTGAGCTGGACCTGCTCGATCTCCGCAGGCGTCGGTCCGGCGGGTTCAGGATCGCCCCCATCGGCAGGCAGCCCTGTCGCAAGGAACTTGATGTCCTTGATGACCTGCCTTCCGCACAGCCGATTCAGTTTCGGCAGCAGTTGGTGCTTCATCAGGCTGATTTCCTGCGACCACACCGCGCCCTTGGTGCGAACCATCAGCACGCCGTCACGGACCTCCTCGGCACGCGACGCCGCCGCCACTTGCTCGCCGACCACACGCGGCCAGTAGACCACAGCGAGGCCCTCGCGGATCTTGCCGCCCGTGTCGAGACTGTTCAGCAACACCTCGAACCTATCGGATGCTCGGCCCATGCCCTGGCGCTTCATGCGGACATCTTACCCTCACGGAATAGGGTTGCAGGCGGCCTTGCGCATTCGGCAAACCTGCCGTACAATACAAGAGCAAGGCGCGATCGGCCGTCAAGCCTCGGCCTGTCGCTGGAGGGGATTCCTCCGACGCGTCAGTGAAGGCGGCGAGCGCCGGAGGACACTAAGCCGCCGAAAGTGAGGGGTATCATGCGCCTCCGCTATTCGATGGCCGCCTCGGCAGCCCTCATGTTGCTTTGCGCCTCGGCCACATCGTCTTCCGAGCCTGCGAAGACCAGACCCAGCGGCATTGCTTCGTACGGCTCTCTGCCCATGTCCTTCGAGCCGAACAAGGGGCAGACCGACCCATCCGTCGCGTTCCTCGCGCGCGGGAGCGGCTACGCCGTCTTCCTTCGCCCGACCGACGCCTCCATCGTCCTGACCCGACATCGGACACCGGTCAAGCACGGAGAGAAGGCCCTGTTCTCGACGGCGGCCTTCCGCATGTCTCTCGTCGGTGCAGCGAATGACGCCAGAGGTGTAGGGGCACAGCCGTTGCCGGGCAAGGTCAATCACCTGATCGGCAACGATCCCAGCAAGTGGATCACAGGCGTCGAAACATTCCGGTCGGCCAGGTTCGCCGATGTCTATCCCGGCATTGATGTGGTCTACTACGGAACCAACAGAAACCTGCAGTACGACTTCATCGTGAGCCCGAGCGCCTCGCCCGACACCATCCGCCTCGCCTTCGAAGGTGCGGCATTGAAGACGACGGAGACGGGCGACCTGGAGGTACGGGCCGGAGAGACGGCGTTGCGCTTCACCAAGCCCGTGGCCTACCAGGAGACTGACGGCAAGCGGACGCCGGTCCAGGCCGACTGGCGAATCGTGGACAAGAACAGCGCCTCGCAGGCGGCGTTCGAGATCGGCGAGTATGACCGGGCGAAGCCCCTGGTCATTGACCCGCTGCTCTGGTACTCGACCTATCTTGGGGGAAGCAACAACGAAGACTGCCTCGACATTGACGTCCATTCTAATGGCAGTGCCTTCGTCACGGGAGCCACATCATCGGCAGACTTCCCGGTAACCCTCGGAGTGGTTCAGCCCGCCTTCGCCGGCGGGAACATGGACGCGTTTGTTACCGCGTTCGATCCCGCCGGCCTGCTGACGATGTACTCGACCTATCTGGGCAGCCAGGGCGACGAGGTGGGTTTCTCGATCCGCGTGGACATTAACGGCCAGGCGCACGTCTGCGGCTTCACCGACAGTGCCGGCTTCCCGGTGACGCTCGGGTGCTTCGATCCCATCGCCAACGGGCAGCGCGACTGCTTTGCCTCTATCCTTGATCCCAATGGCGCCGTGCTGGTGTACTCCACCTTCATAGGCGGGGGGACGAACGACGAGGCGCGCGAAATCCGCCTGACCGGACGAGGCACGAACTTCGCCATTGCCGGCGGTTCCGACTCCCAGAACTACCCGGTCACGCTGAACGCGTTCGATCCGGGCTTCAACGGGATGACTGACGCCGTCTACACCGAGATATCGCCTCTCGGGCAAGGAGTCGGCGACCTATGGTACAGCACCTACATAGGCACCGAGAACACCGAGATGGCCCTCTGTATGGACTGCGATGTCGCGGGTATCGCATACCTCGGCGGCTTCACGGATTCTGTCTGGTTTCCTCTCTCGCAAAGCCCGTTCCAGCCGGCATACGCCGGAAACACTGACGGCTTCGTCTTTGTACTCAACCCGGCGATCGCCGATTCGGCCGGCATGCTGTACTCCAGTTACATCGGGGGTAAGGATGTTGACGAGGTCAGAGGAACTGTGTGGGAGCCGATCAACAACATGTTCATCGTGACTGGCATGACCAGGTCGCTTGACTTCCCCATCGTGCTGGGGGCCATGCAGCCGGCCAATGCCGGAGGCGTGGATGCGTTCATCTCAACGATCCGACCGGTCAACGGCGGTCCGACGGACCTGTTTGTGTCTACATATATGGGCGGACAGGGTGACGACTTCGGCAACGACATTGACACCGACAACTCGGAGCCCTACGTCGTAGGCACAACATACTCCGCCAACTTTCCGATCACACTCGGCTGCATTCAGCCGGGTCTGAACGGCGCGAGCGACGCATTCATCGCTCGCATGCTGCCGCTGCTGAACGCGCCGATCTACTGCACCTACTGGGGTGGCGAGAACACGGAAGAGGGTTGGGGCATCAGGCTGGATCAAGACGCCAACGCCTATGCCTGCGGAACCACCTGGTCGCAGGCATACCCGGTCAGCATACCGTGTTACGATCCTGTGCTCAACGGTGCCAACGACGGATGGGTTGCGAAGCTCGGCATCGGCAGAGCGACGGACATGACCGTGCTGCCGGCGTCGGGCCGCGTCGGCGATCCGGTGACACTCCAGGCGCAGCTCACCTACAGCGTGGACGGCACCCCGGTGACCGGCAAGCAGGTGGACTTCCATATTGACGGGGTCTATATCGGAAACAGCCTCACCAACGCGAGCGGATGGGCCAACTTCGGCTGGGTCATTGACGAGGGCGCCGGCGCCGGATCCCGCACGATCCTTGCGTCGTTCGCGGGTGATTCCACCGCAGGTCCCAGTCACGGGACCGCCACGCTTACCGTCAGTCAGGGGCCCACGTGGGTTATGGTGACCGACCGAACAGGCACGATCACGGAACCCGTTGAGCTGCGTGCGTGGCTCTACCGCACCGTTGACAATGCGCCGATCGTGGGTCGAACGATCACGTTCAAGATAGACGGCACAACGGTCGGAACCGGGGTGACTGCCGCCACCGGACGCGCAACGTATAACTGGGTCATCACAGCGGGCAACGCCACGCGGACCATCACGGGCGACTTCGCCGGCGATGCCGCGTATCTGGCATCGTCGGGCACCGGTACGTTGACCTGCCAGTCCTGGGCTACGAAGATGTATGGAGTGGACCGCAGCGGCAAGATCACCAGTTATCAGGTGCTCCGAGCATGGCTTTATCGGCTCGACAGCACACCGGTGGTCGGCAAGAGCGTGTCCTTCTCGCTCGACGGCACGCTCCTCGGCAGCGACATCACTATCTACACAGGGCGCGCCCAACTGGGCTATACGATACAGGACGGCGCGGGCGCCGGGATACGGACCATCTTCGCTCAGTGGGCGGGAGATGCCGGTTACTCGGCAAGCTCCTGCACCAACAGGCTCACCGTTACTCAGGCCGATCCGTACATCTGGGTCCATCCGCGCAAGGTCCCGCTTGGGGGTGTAGCCAATCTGTATGCCTACTTCCGGCGACTCAACGACTACCAGCCTCAGGTCGGCAAGACCGTTGACTTCAAGATTGACGGTACCGTGGTCCAGACCGTCGTCACCGGATCCGGTACCAGCGCCGGTATAGCCCGGTACCTCTACACAACAGTCGAGCCCGTGGGCGCCCACACGATCCGTTGCGAGTTCTACGGCGACGCATGGGTATCGGCAGGTTATGGGGAGGCGCCGCTGACGATCTACTGAGAACCGGTCACTCGTACTCGTACTCTTGCTCGTGCTCGGCGCAGCGGTACTCGTACTCGAAAGACCGAGTACGAGTAGGAGTACG
>DYKI01000134.1 GCA_020722705.1 Chthonomonas calidirosea
CGCCGTGGAAAAGTCTCCGAGCGCCTCGCACACAAAAATCCTGACACTCCCACGCAGACACTGGTAAGGCAGGACAGCCCCCTGTACACGCGCTTTTTCTGGCCCGCCCCTTCGCTTGACGAGGCGATCTCTCTGGCAACCTGTTCCAAGGGTACGTCGCCGAGAATCACCCTGGGATCCCTCTGCCTAGGGTGCTGTGCGTGGAGGTCGGCACGCAACTGAAGAATCCTGGCAATAAAGTCCTTGCCTGCGGAGCCGGGAGCACTGATGGTTTTGAAGACATCCTCACCAAGGTCGAACACCGTCAGGTCGCGACCGATCCGAATCGGGTGATTTCTTCCAGGAGATCGGAGGCCGAGTTCGATCGTCTGCCATTCCGATGTGAACTTGAACGCGCAGGTTGGGCTCTGGAAAAGGAGTGCGGAAAGGAGCGCCTCGATCTTGTCGATCTCAAGATATCGGGTCGATACGTCGTCCAGGAGATAGAAGATCGAGGCAGACTCAAACACCTCCGAACACGCCCGGAGGCCGTCGGCCAGATGGTTGAAGACCTCGGCCGGGGCCTGCTTGACGAGTTGGCTGTCGCTGCCGCCGATCGTGAGAACGGCGATACGTTGAAGCCTTTGCTCGAGATCGTCGAGGGATATGCATTGCCGTAGGTCGTCGGCCCCCACCAGGTAATCGGCGATTGCTGATGCCAAACGTGTGTGCGCACCGGGTGCGATGGTTGCCGGGTCGACGTCACGGAGGTGCATCAGGGCGCGGGCGGCCTGGAGGGCGTAGGCGACGAAGAGCCGCGTCAGACGATATTCGAGTTTGAGAAGTGACTGCTCTCGTAGATCCAACAGTCTTTGAGCGGAAACAAAGAGGCCGACGAACCGATCGGTCCGAATGCGCTGGATGACCGCCTCTGGCGTTTCTTTCTCCCGTTGTGTTGCGCGGGCGTGGATGTCCAGCGCGCGGAGCAGCATCGTCTTGCCGCATCCCCGCATGCCGGTGATGATTTGCGGTCCGGGGCGGGTGATCTCGGGCAGCCAGCGGTTGGCCGGATCAACCAGCAGCTTGGGGACATCCCACGATTCCAGTGTCTGGGCGTTGTAGTGGTCGGCGAATCCCTTCAGGTGACTGAGCGGATTTATCCACGGTCGCCAGTGGTGTGATGCTCTGTAGAAAGATTCTCGAACCTGAGCGACCATGTCGGCCGGATTTGGAAGGCGAAGGTTCTGGGCGTCTGCGCGCAGATTGCCGATGATGCCTTGCAGCGCCAGGGCAACCCGGAAATCCCGATCCTCCATCTGATCCGGCTTGGCGAGCAGCCTGGCGAGAAGGGTGTTGACGTGCTCTGCGATGAACCCCAAATCCCCCTGCCGGTCGTCGGTACTCTTGCTCTCGTCGGAGACACTACCGAGGTCGATTGCCATGACCCGCAGCATGGGATCAATCGCGTCAGGTCGTCGCGATTCAGGACGGAGCCTCTCGACGATGAGGTTTTCGGAGTGCAGGTCGTTGTGGTTGAGTTTGTTGGCCTCCAACTCAGCCCGAAGCTGCAGCAGATCGATGGCGACCTGACAGATCGACGCCGCGCTGGGCGGGGTGCTGCTGTTGACGAAGTCCTTTAGGAGATCGCCTTCGACGTAGTCGAGCACCGTGACGTGGCAGGGGATACTGGTCGCAGCGTCGTCACCAAAGACTACGGTCTCGTCGATCGCGTCGATGATGTCGACGACATGCGTCGCGCTGGCCGCCAGTTCGGCGTGCAATCGGACCTCATCTCGGAATGGCGTTTTCTTGAAGGGCTTAAAGCCGTAAAAGGCGACAGGCGATATCTTGATTACGTACTTTTTCCCGACGAATCCGGCTTCCGCGACGTATGCGGCGCCGTAGAATCCCCTCCCCAGATGCTTCGTGATCCGGTAGTTGCCTATCTTTGCCGGCAGATGGTCCAGGACAAAGCCGTAGGTACGCCCGCAGGATGGGCACTTGTCACTCAACTCCCTTTCCGAATAATCCTTGGAAGGGCAAAAGAAGCAGCAGTATTTAGCCATCGATCGCCTCGAAATCGGGTCCGCTCGGGAGAGAGGTCGGAGTGCCGACAACCTCGTCGAGCTTGAGAATCACGTCCGGCATCAGTGTCTCAGGTGCCCTTACCGTCGCGATCGGGGTGCCGCCGGACACCCATTGTCCCGGAGCGGCGAGTAGAACGAGTCCAACCGGATCTGGAAAAGGCATCTGTTCCGACCTGAACATGCCCTGCCATTCGACAAGCCGGTCGCGAAGCAGGTCCAGGCGGTAGAAGCAGAATCCGTCGTGCGCGGCCAGGACGTGTCCGGTGTGCTCCCTTCTTGTGTCGCGTACAACCGCGTCGAAGTCGTCGGGGGCTGCGCCTTGGGCGATGAGGTTGTCGTCGAAGTGCCGGCGAAGTTCTGCGGGAGATGCCTCTGCGGCCTTCGCGCGAAGGTCGGACGGAAGGCAGGCCAAGGCGAGTGCCCTGCAAGTCTCGACATGCCCTGCCAACCAGGGAGAGCATGCCCCTTTGAAAATGTCATCGAGCGCGAGCAGCGATTCACGCTTTCCGAGATATGGCTGGTATGGATGACGAGCGTCTGTCAGGACCGGTGACGCGTCTATGCCGAGAGCCCGCGCTGCATCCGAAAACAGCCGTGCGTTCGCCGCCGCAGCGCTCCTATCGGTACCGAAATTGCCGTGGGGTGCGACCCGAATGTCCAAGCCCGCATGTTTGACGCCGACGGCCAGCTTCTTGGACAAGAGGCTGCCGGTCACCAAAGACGGGACGGCTTGCGCATTCATTGCCTGTCGCAGTTTGAACATCCGTCCGTCGAGCGGCGCCATCTCGCCCTTAGCAAGGAAGTGTGCGTATCCGGAGCCGTTGACGATCTCCTCAATCTCGCGAAGGGAGAGTTCGGTGCGGTAACCCCGAATCTGGGCGAGGCAGTCGATGCCGCCGGCCGGGCGCCCGGGCACACCCAGTTTCGGGACGATCGCGCCGGCTGCGCGGAGAAACAGTGGGGCCAGAAGCGTGCTCAGCGATGCAGGGCCTCCCGTGGACGCCACGTCGGCGACAACCGCGCCGCTGGCGGATAGGCGCTCGCCAGAGGCGGCAAGAATCGTTGCCAACTCCGCCGCAACGGCAGTGTTTCTCGGGAATTGCGAAGCGACAGTTGCAATCGCCTCGCGGATAACGTCGTCCGACGGGTTTCGGCGAAGCGCAGAGAGAAACCGGGTGTCGGTCATCGGAGCGTCCATGGTCGGTTCCTCAGACGGCGACTGAACGCTCTACCAAGTGTCGCTTGATGACTTCTGCTTGCGTCCTGGAGAAGAGCGGAGGGAGCGCATTCCCAATCATTTCGGCGGCGGCATACTTGCCTCGACGCAGCGAGAACACATAGTCGGGCGGAAAACTCTGCAGGATCGCCGCCTCGCGAAGAGTGATGGCGCGATCTTCCGTGGGGTGCAGAAACCGCCCCTTCGACGGGTTGATGCATCCGCCGGTGATGGTGGGCGAGACATCGTCCCATTTCATCCGACCGTAGACGTCATAGAACCCATCCTGCTCTTCATGGCACTTGAGGATCAGCCCGGCGGACAGTGCTGTCCTGCTACCGCCGTCTTTCGGGATGGCCTTGATCAAACGGCGGATGCGCTCGCTGCGCTGCTCGCCCAGATTGTGAAGAGGATCGTTCTTTAGGATGTCCGCCGGGAGCTTGGCGATCGCGTCCCTTACCGTCCTGCGTCCGTCAACCGGATCGGGATGAAATATCTGCCCGAGTCGTGACGCCAGGACGACAAGACGCTTGCGACGCTGCGGGACCCCGAAGTCAGCGACATCAAGGACCTTGTCGACGACCTCGTAGCCCAGTTTGCGCAGATCTCTCTTGAAATTGAGATAGCGGGTATAGCGCGAGAGGTTGGGCACGTTCTCCAGCATCACGACCTTCGGCTGCATTTCGCTAATCAGCCGAAGGACCTCGTCAATCAGCCGGTTGCGGGGGTCGTCCATCCGCTCTCTCTTATTGTTCAGCCGGATGCGGGAGAAACCCTGGCAGGGCGGGCAGCCGGCAAGCAGGTCGAGCTCGCCCTTCTCGATGGCGCAGGCCTCCATAATCTGGGATGCCGAGACGTGGCGGATATCCGCATTGAACAGCTTCACGTCAGGGTGATTGGCAGCGTAGGTTTCCGCCGCGAGCGCGTCGATCTCCACGGCCGCACCGACGGTGAAACCCGCGTCGCGGAGACCTTGAGTCAATCCCCCGCAGCCCGAGAACAAATCGATTGCCGTGCGCACATTGGACTTCTTCTTCATTTTGCGGGCCGCCGTGTTGGTTCACCTTCTTGTTGCGGTTACAGGTTTCTTTCTAGTCCGGCTGGCGGGTCTCACATCCTGAGCGACCGCTATGCCCCTGCTTTCGCAGTAATCGAGTACAAGCGCCTCGATCATGTTTGACAGCGTCCTGTGCTCACGCTCGGCCGCAGTCCGGAGCAATTCCTTCATCCGCGGGGAAAGCCGCAGGTTCACGGTCTCGGTCTTGCGTTCGATGTCGCCCATTGATTGACCCTCGTGCCTATCGCTGGCATCCTATCGGAATGTAACGCAGATGTAAAGATAATGTGCGCCGACAGACCCTGCTCGGGGCGGGAAAGATGATGCGATGCAACGAAAGCGAAAACGCAAGCCACGTCCGCTGACCAAGTCGGAGCAGATGTCGCGTGTGCGCGGGGCGGACACCGGGCCGGAGATGGCCCTCCGGCGTGCGCTCTGGCGTGCGGGGCTGCGTTACAGAGTGCGTCCGAAGATCCCGGGGCGGCCGGATCTAGCGTTTGTCGGGTGCAAGATCGCTGTGTTCGTTGACGGATGCTTTTGGCACGGCTGCCCGGAGCACTACAAGGCGTCGGCCACCAACGTAGCCTTCTGGTCCGAGAAGATCGCACGTAACCAGCGGCGCGATCGGGAAGTGGAGATTGCGTTGACGAAGCTCGGCTGGACGGTCATGCGCTACTGGGAGCATGAGGTGGATGGCGATCTTGCCTCCGTCGTCGAGCGAATACGAGCGACGGTCGTCCGAGCGCGGGAGGACGGCGCCCGCAAAGCGAGCGATGGAAGTCGCAAAGCACGCATCGACTGACAAGGGGAAGCTATGGGTCGCGAACAAATCTCAACAGTCCTGCGGAGTGGTCTGACCGACGCCCAAAGCCGGGCCGTTACTTCACCGAAGCGCCATGTCCTTGTCGTGGCAGGGGCGGGGTCTGGGAAGACCGAAGTCATGGCGAGGCGGATTGCGTGGTGGGTCGGCATTGAGGGCGTGCCGAAGGATGCGATCGTGGCGTTCACCTTCACCGAGCGTGCAGCCGAGGAGATGAAGTTCCGCATCCGCAGCTGGCTGGAGGCGATCACACCGGCCGGTGAGGAGGTGTCGCTCGGCGGGATGTACGTGGGGACAATCCACGGCTACTGTCTGGCAAAGATCCGGGAGTACTGGCCGGACGAGTATCACAATTACGACATCCTCGACGAAGGTGCGCGTGTGGCGCTGGTCCTGCGTGGTTTCAACGGCCTATTGGGCTTGAAGTCGCTCAAGGAGGCGATAGGCAAGGGTCAGTACGCGACCCTCGAAAGCTTCATCCAGGCTTACGACCAGCTCCACGAGAGCGATTGCTTCGAAGTCGAGCTACCCTCGGAACATCCGCCGGCCGAGCTGGGGGAAGCGGAGAGTGAATGGTGCAAGGCGGCGCGACTGCTGACCGACGTGGGAGACACGGACGGTGCGGCGGCCTTCGCTCGGGCAGCTGCCCGCTACTACGCGTATCTTCGCTGTCGCCGCTTCCTCGATTTCAGCACGTCGCAGACCGAGTTCATTCGGCGCTTGAGAGCGGACGAGAAACGGCGTCAGGAAATCGCCGACCGACAGATCCATCTCGTAGTCGACGAAGTGCAGGACATCAACCCTGTGCAACACGAGCTGATCGACCTCCTGGTGGAGTCGGGCGGGCGTCTGACGGCGGTCGGCGACCATCGGCAATCGATCTACGGGTTTCGCGGCGCCAAGGTAGAAATCATCGCCGATCTGTGGGAGCGGTTCGCGAAGTCTTCGGAATCGCAGGTCGTCGACCTTCAAGAGAATTTCCGCTCGACGCCTCGGATCATCGCGCTCGCGAACAAGTGGGCCGAAAGCATCTCGCCAGTCCGGACGATGACGACGCCCGCCATGAAAGCGGGCAATAAGGCGCGGAAGGACCAGCATCAATCGCATCTTGCATTGGTGAGTTTTGGCGACCGCGGCCAGGAAGCCCACTGGATCGCTGAGGCCGTGCGCATCCTGGTCCCTTCCGAGGCGGAAGGCGCCTTGCACGACAAGAAGGACGGCTCCCATCGGGGGCTTACCCTTTCAGACGTTGCGGTCCTGGTCCGCTCCTCCACGGACGTTCGCACCTACATGCGGGCGCTTGAGGCTTCCGGCATCCCGTGCGTGGTCCGGGCCGGTCCGGACCTCTTTTCGCAACCGGAAATCCTATTCTTCGTGGCCGCGCTTGCGATTTCTGCGGGCTGTCAAGAGTTCTACGGTTCGGAGCACAACCCCAAGAGTCTCCCGAGGCGGATCGATTCGGTTCTCGGTTGCACGCCGCAACCGGAAACGGTGCTACGAGAGGCAGCCAAGGCGCTTCGGCAGACGGGCCTTCCTTTCGGCAGGGATGTGGAGGATCGCGTCTTGCTGGCGGCACGGGCAATCCGGCGTCGCATTGCCGAGGACGCGCGCCTCGGTGCAAACGAGGTCGCAATCTTCCGAACGCCCAGACTCCGCGCTTTCCTGAAGTCCCGCAACGTTCTGCGGCGGGTTTTCCCGCAGCAGCTCTTCCACCTCTTATTGTCCGAAGCCGAGGTCGATGCATGGGATGCCGATCCCGGCCGAGGCCAGGCTGCATTGTTCCACTTGGGGGCGCTGAGTTCGCTGATCACGGGAATCGAGACACCCGGCTGGACCAGTGCGAGGGATTATGCGTGGCAGATCATCGGACTGTGCCAGTACGGGGCAGAGGACGGCCGGGTCGAGGAGCAACCACTCATGGTCCGACCGGATGCGGTCACCATCAGTACCATCCACGCCGTCAAAGGGCTGGAGTTCCCCGCCGTCTTTCTTGCGGACGTGAACGCCCAGCGATTCCCGAGCAGCTACGCCACGAGGATGCCGGACCTGCCTTTGGATGGAGACATCGTGAGGCAGATCGATGTCGTTGGACTCGCCGATAACAAGAACCATGACGGCGAGCGGCGTCTTATGTATGTGGCGATGACGCGGGCGGAACGGTTCCTGTTCATCAGCCACTCCGGGAACAGAATCTCGAAGTTCATCAAGGAACTTCGGCCTCTCGTCGCAGAGATCGGCGGGATGGTGACCTCCGCGTCCGATGAACTGCTTGACGCGCTCAAGTATGCGCCCAAGGAACACCGTCGCGACGTCAGGTTGAGCACGTCGTTCTCCGATCTGCGCTATTACCTGGAGTGCCCGCATGATTTCTATTTGCGTAAGGTGCTCGGCTTCGCGCCCACGATTGACCAGGCCTTCGGCTATGGGCGCGGCGTGCACAACCTGATGCGCGCGATTCATGCCGATCCGAAGAAATGGGCCGCATTGGCTTCGGATCGAAAGCGACTGGAACGGGAGATTCAACGACTGCTGGATCAGGGGCTCTTCTACCTGCGGTACACAACCGGCGACCCTGCCCAGAACATGAGGGCCAAGGGATTGAAGATTGTCGCCGATTACGTCCAGCGGTATGCCGCTGAACTCGGGAAGTTGACGTTTGAGCCGGAGAAGGAATTCGAGACGCTGATTGAATACGAGGACGGAAGCGGCGGTGCGCTTGTTTCCGGTGCAATCGACATCGTGCGGCAGGACGATCCGCCTCGGGTTACGCTTATCGACTTTAAATCCGGTGATCCTGATTCGGACAGGCATCAAAAGCTCGATGAGGAGGAGATGAAGCTGCAGGTCTCCCTCTATGCAGTCGCGGCCAAGAAAGAGCTCGAGTATCAACCCGAGCAGGGACTGGTCCGGTATCTCGATGCCGAAGATAAGGAGAAATCGGAATTGTGTGTCCCCTTGGACGAGCACGCGCTCGCCCAGGCCAAACAGGAGGTCGCCTCGACTGCGTCACGCATTCGAGATCGTGATTTCCATCGGGGCCCGACCGAACGCGGTGATGGAAAGCGCCGCTGCGTGGAGTGCGACTTCATCAGTGTCTGCGGGATGACCGAGGCAATGGTGGTCAAACGAGGCCGTTCGGGCGACTGGTGACTTCAATCACGATATATGAGCAGGGCTTCGGCTTCGCGCCTCACCACCAGCCCCGGCAGCACCTTCCCGCCGCCATACACCCACCGCCGCAACTCCCGCGCGGCAGCCTCCCAGTCCCGTTTGTTCACCCTTCGCCGCAGAGTCGACGTCTGCAGCCGGCCCGTGCCGAGGTTGAATGTGAAGTCCACGATGGCTGCGAGCCGGCCCTCCGGCTCGGTCGCCAGTACCGGACAGTAGCGCAGTGTGGCGGCGAGCGCGGTTCGCAGATCCTGGGCCAGATAGATCTCGCCCTCGTCCTCCGTGATTGGCGGATGGTCCGGCTTGCAGAGGCGCCCGTAGCCGATGGTCCAATACCCTGCCGGGCAGATGTAAGGGTGGGCGCGGCGCTGCGGATCGTGCTTGGGAACACGATGGAAGCCCTCGAATCGCTTGGCCAGGTCGACCGCGGCCGTTGGTACTTCGATCACGGGCGCACCCGGTCGAACACGCGGCCGAGGAACCAGAAATTCAGGACGCCGGCCCAGAGGGCCTGGTCGGCGTCGGTCCAGGCGGCCTGCACGGCCGGCATCCAATCGACGCCCGCATCGACGGCGCCGACGAAGGCGGCGGTCTTGGCCGCGCAGTACAGCGCCATGAACCAGTAAGTGATGACCGGCCGCACGCTGGTGGAGAGCGCATCGGCCCACCGGACGCCGGACCGCTGGCCCTGGGCGGCGACGGCCTCGCGCAAGGCCTCGACCGCACCGCTGTTCCAGGCGGCCTCGCCGGCGGCGCCGATCTCGGCCATGCGCTGGGCG
>DYKI01000305.1 GCA_020722705.1 Chthonomonas calidirosea
ACCCTTCAAGGCCTGTCGTTGGAGACTTCCGGGAGGCGTACAACCTCGCCCCTCGGCCCGGAGGAGGAAGGCGGCAGGCCTTGCCTACGATTGAGGCAAGATTCGCCTATCCCCCGGCACCCGCGGACGGTAAAATCTTGTTCAATCGACTCTGAACAAGACAACCGGAAAATATAACACAGTGCTCAAACAACTTGCCCTTGATTACCAGTCGCAGGCGTTCCGCTCCACGCGGGCGATCCATGCCGACTGCTTCGAGTGGCTGGGCCGTATCCCCGCGGACAGCCTCCATGCCATCGTGACCGATCCGCCCTATGGTGTGAAGGAATACGACTTCGACCAGTTGGAAAAGAAGGAGAACGGCAACGGGGGCATCTGGCGCATCCCACCGTCCTTTGATGGGCATGTGCGCTCCCCGCTCCCGCGATTCACCGCCCTCGACAAGAAAGAACGCGAAGCCATTGACCGCTTCTTCTTCGAGTGGGGCAAGCAGGTCATGCACGCCCTTCGGCCCGGCGGTCACGTATTCCTCGCCAGCAATTCCTTCCTGTCGCAGCTCGTGTTCCATGCGCTCGTGCGGAGTGGCCTTGAGTTCCGCGGCGAGTTCATCCGGCTAGTGCGGACCCTTCGCGGAGGCGACCGCCCGAAGAATGCTGAGGACGAATTCCCGGACGTGTGTTCAATGCCGCGGGGCTGCTATGAGCCGTGGGGCATCTTCCGCAAGCCGATCCCGGCGAAGATGACCGTTGCCGAGTGCCTGCGCACCTATCAGACGGGCGGGCTGCGCCGTCTCGCTGACGGAAACCCCTTTGCGGATGTCGTGGTCAGCGAGCGGACGCCGAAGCGCGAGCGCGAGATTGCGAACCACCCGAGCATCAAGCCTCAATCGCTGATGCGCCAGATCGTCCGTGCAGCCCTCCCCCTGGGCGAGGGCGTGATTGCCGATCCGTTCATGGGCTCCGGTTCCACCGTGGCAGCAGCGGAAGCACTAGGGCTGCATTGCGTGGGCATAGAGCGGTATCAGGACCACTACGACATGGCCGCCGAAGCGGTGCCGCAGCTCGCGCGCGTTGATGTTCGATCCTTCGCCCACAAGGAAGCGGAGCTGGAATCACAGCTCCACCTCCTCTGACTACAGCGGCAGGCCCGGCGCGTTGTAAATCCAATTCGCCATCATCTTGTTGTAGCCGGAGCTGGTCACGCTCGCCGTGATCGTCCTCCGGCTGGTCTCCGACCGCCCGGCAAACTTCCAGTCGCTTTCCTCCAACTGCGCGCCCACAACGCGCAGGAATCGGAAGGGCATGGGCTCCACCCCGTTCGATTCATCAACCGCCCGGTTGCCGTCGAACATGAACACCATCAGCCAGATGTTCTCCGCGTTGTGG
>DYKI01000306.1 GCA_020722705.1 Chthonomonas calidirosea
GGCGTCGGTGCGCGAGGTCCGCACGCCCAGGCCGTTGACGCCGAACTCGGTCTCCCGCCCGTTGGGCGTGGTGACCTTGGTCAGGTGGCCGTTCGTATTGTGCTGGTACGAGGTCTGGTTGCCGTTGTCGTCGGTCTTCGTAACCAGCGAGCCGTAGGCGTCCCAGGTGTAGTCGGTGGCGCTCCGCACGACGCCGCCAGAGTCCTTTCTATCGCCACTCGCGCGTGCCGTGCCCGATACGGCAAGCAGCGCGGCTGGTGCCCAAGGTCCGGACGCAGCCTGGATGCCGCTCCTATCGCGCGATCTGCTCATGTCTGCTGACGCGCCTCCCTCCGTCGCCTACGATCATGCGACAGGGCGCGAAAGAAGATCAGCATAGCGTGGATCAGTCTCCCGCGTCGAAGCAGCAACGCACCTAGGGCATGCCACGCTTCGCGCAACGTAAGCCTCTCGTACACGGCGTCTGCCAGGACCCCTACGGCTTCACGGGATTGCCCAAGCTTCGCCCTGGTTTGGCCAAGGTAGTACAGAGCGTCCGGCAGCAGAGGATGGGCAGCCTCGCGTAGATGCGGTACCAGATCAGCCAGAACCGTTGCAGCCATGACGTAGTCACCAGATCGGTGTGCGGCTAGGCCTAACCCGAACGATATCTCAAGGTTGGCCAGCGCCCCGCGACGCTGGACATAGTCGGCGAACACCACGCGCGCATCGGATGCCCTGTCACTGAGTAGGAGCACCCGCCCCAAGCTCAGAACGACAAGCGCTTGTTCGGGTCGCTGCCGCCAGACTGTCTCATACCCGTCGGCCGCAACGCCGTAGTCTGCGAGTGAGTCTGCGCGCACGGCCGCATCCAGCAGTTGACGTAGGTCCTCGGGAAGCTCCCTGAGCTGGGTACCGCCTGCATCGCCGAGTCTTCCCTCATCGAATGCAATCATTGTCTATGTTCCAGCCACGATCCTCGGAGTCGCCATCCAGCAGCCCGCCGAAACGGCTGCGATACCGCACAACCGCTTTCATGCCATCGGCGAAGACGCCTGCCCCGACGGCGATTGTCCCGATGGCCCCAACGCCGCCGCCGCTCCCGCCCGTCCCTCCTCCAGATCCTCTTCCTCCTCCCCCTCCCGGACCAGTTGCCCCTCCGCCAAGCGCGCCTCCGGGCTTCTGCGGAAACTCGCGGATGATCGGCGGACTCGACCAATGTGGGCGCCAGGGATCGCCACCCACCACACCGCCGGTGACGCCCTCCATCATCCACACGAGGACCTGTATCCAGTCAGGAACCTGTATCCTTCCACTGGGATCGACCCAGTTAACCGCATCATGTTCGCAATACAGATACGGATGCTCTGACAGGACGGTGTCACGCGTGATGAACCGCCCGACCT
>DYKI01000307.1 GCA_020722705.1 Chthonomonas calidirosea
TGCACCAACAAGGGCTGACGTTGGTCGTCGTGACCCACGACGAGAACGTCGCCAACCGGGCCGGTCGCCGCGTGCATATCATAGATGGCTCGCTGACGGAGGACACGGAAGGAGAAAGCACGCGGGTGCCAACGCATCCCTCAAAAACGAGCATGGACGCGAACCCGGTTGCGCGCTCCGGTGTCACGCTCCGCGATCTCCTGGACGAAGCGATTGCCGGATTGTTCGCCCGGCCGTGGCGCACGGCGCTGACCATGTTGGGCATCGTCATCGGGCTGGCCGCGCTTGTCGCCACAATCGGCCTATCGCGCACGGCCAGCAACCGCATCCTCGGCCGCTTCGACGAGTTGGCCGCGACCGAGATATTCGTCACCACCAAACCCGCGCCCGACGGAACCCATCCCGAAGCGCTCCCCTGGGACGCTCCCGCTCGCCTGCTCCGGCTCAACGGCGTCGTGGCCGCCGGAACGCTTAGTCCGGTCAATATCGGCGACGCACTGGTTAGCTCATCACTCGTTCGAGATCCCCAGGGACAGACCGATTTCAATCTTGCGGTCCAGGCCGCCTCTCCCGGCCTGTTTACGGCCGTGCGGGCCGATTTAGCAAGCGGCCGTTTTCCTGACCTGGGCCACTCCCAGCGGGCGGACCGGGTCGCCGTTCTCGGGCCGGGGGCCGCGCTCCGGCTCGGTATTGTCGGCGTCGAGCAACTCCCGGCCATCGCCATCGGCGACAACCTCTACCTGGTCATCGGCATCTTGCGCGATGTCGCCCGCCAGCCGGATTTACTCGGCTCGGTCATCATCCCGGAAGGGACGGCTCGCCGCGATTTCGGCTTGAGCAGTCCCCAGCTCGTGGTCGTCGAAACCCAGATCGGCGCGGCCAAGCTCATCGCCCAACAAACGCCGCTGGCGCTGCGGCCCGACAATCCAGCGGTGCTCAAGATCGCCTCTCCTCCAGAACCGCAGCGCGTGCGCGATGCGGTGCAGAGCGACCTGAACATCCTGTTTCTCCTGTTGGGCGGCCTATCCCTGATCGTGGGGGCCATCGGCATCGCCAATATCACGCTCGTGTCGGTGATGGAACGGACCGGCGAGATCGGTCTCCGCCGCTCTATCGGCGCCACCCGGGGGCACATTGCCGCGCAGTTCCTGCTCGAGAGTACCTCTATCGGCGTCGTCGGGGGCATCCTCGGCGCCAGTTTCGGCATCCTTGTCGTAGTCGCCGTCTCTGCCTACCAGCTTTGGACCCCCGTGCTGGATCCGGCGGCCCCTTTTCTCGCGCCGCTGGTTGGCGGGGTGATCGGTCTGGTGTCGGGTACTTATCCGGCGCTGCGCGCCGCCCATCTGGAACCGGTCGAGGCGTTTCGCACCGGAACGTGA
>DYKI01000135.1 GCA_020722705.1 Chthonomonas calidirosea
CTCGACCCCGACGTTTCGGCCTTTTTCCCCGACGCGGAAAGCGTCAACAAAGCCCTGCGCGGCCTGATCGCCCTCATCCCTAACAAACAGGCTGCGGAAAAGAAAGCCGAATACGAGTCACACAAATCGTAACGCGACTTTCAAGCCGCAACCAAACGGCGACATGACTGTCGCGCACGGCATCCTCATCTACCCGGCAACCTTTAACTGTAAACATGGAATCTGATACTTGGAACTGACCGACACCCACTGCCACCTGGATTTAGATCGATTCGATGCCGACCGCCCGGACGTGATCCGACGCGCCGCAGCGGTCGGCGTCTCGCGCATTCTCATCCCGTCTCTCACCCTGGACTCGAGCCGGGCCGCCGTCAAACTGGCCGAATCCCATCCCATGCTTTACACCGCCATCGGCGTCCACCCAACCGATTCGCTCACCTGGGACAACGTCACCCCCGCGGCGCTCTCCGAATTAGCCGCCAGTCCCAAAGTCGTTGCCATCGGCGAGATCGGGCTGGACTACTACTGGGACGCGGCTCCCCACGATCACCAGCGCCGCATATTGAAGGAACAACTCGATTTGGCCGCCGAACTGGGACTTCCGGTCGTCATCCACCTGCGCGAAGCGGACGATGCGCCCGACGGCGAATGCGCCTCAGACTTGATCAAACTCCTGGGGGAATGGGTAGCCGGCCTGAGGTCCCGGAACGATCCGCTGGCGGAAAGGCCGGGGGTGCTGCACTCCTTCTCCGGGTCGCCGGAAACGGCCCGGGAGGCGATCCGCCTCGGATTTTACATCGGCATTACCGGCCCGATCACCTACACGAACGCCGAAGAAAAGCGGAATGTCGTCAGGCAATTACCGCTGACCCGATTGCTGATAGAAACCGACTCTCCTTTCCTCGCGCCTGTTCCTCACAGGGGGAAACGCAACGAACCGGCTTTTGTGCGCCTGGTTGCTGGTAAAATTGCAGAACTGCATTCCAAAACCGAGGCGCAGGTGGCCGAGACGACAACCGCCAACGCCGCCCGGCTGTTTAGCTGGTGAAAATTTTGAGCAAAGTAAATTTTGTAACCCCCGTGCAAACACAAATCAAACTTGTCGAAGACCGGATGCGCGCCCAGGCCGACGAGCGCCACCCGGACCTGCGCGCCGCGCTGGAACACCTGCTCTCAGCCGGCGGCAAGCGCGTCCGGCCGACGATCGTCCTGCTGGTCGGCAGCATGCTCGGCGGGGATTCGGAGCGGCTGGTGACGCTCTCGGCCGCGGTCGAAATGCTGCACACCGCCACCCTGGTCCACGATGACCTGATTGACGGGGCGCTGCTGCGGCGCGGCACGCCCACGCTGAATGCCCGTTGGTCTCCCGCTGCCACCGTGCTGACCGGCGACTTCGTCTTCGCCCGGGCCGCCAAACTGGCCGCCGAAACGGAATCCATTCCGGTCATGCAGCACTTTGCCGAAACGCTGGCCATCATCGTCAACGGAGAATTGACCCAGATGTTTTCCAGCAGAGGCATCGCCAACCGCGAAAATTATTACCAGCGCATCTACGCCAAGACAGCCTCGCTCTTCGAAACCTGCGCCTACACCGCAGCCCTGATCAGCAACACCGACGACGAAACCTGCGAACTCATGCGCCAGTTCGGCTACGACATCGGCATGGCCTTCCAAATCGTGGACGATATCCTCGATTTCACCAGCAACGAGGGCACGATCGGCAAGCCGGTCGGCTCGGACCTGCTGAACGGCCTGATCACCCTCCCGGCGCTGTACTACATCGAATCCCACCCTGACGACCCGGACGTGGGCGAACTGGCCGAGGGCGGTTACGCCGACCCGCAGCGGGTGGCCCGCCTGGTGGATGCAGTGCGCGCCAGCGACAGTATCCGCCAGGCAAGGGGCGAGGCCAGCCGGTTCGTGGATAAGGCCCTGGCTGCTCTGGCAGCCTTCCCGGCCGGGAATGAGCGCGAAGCCCTGATCGAATTGGCCCATTACATCACGGACCGGGAGCTATAACGCCGCACCCACTACGCGCAAAGCATTGACTTGTCCCGCCTGCTGGGCTAGAATATTTTCGGTTCATTGGGAATTAGCGTGATACACCTCCAGATGTAGGTCACGCTCGAAGCGTGACCTACGGGACGCCACCAGAGATGGCAATCATCACGGAGATTCCCCAAGAGCATATTTTCATCCCGTTTATTCGAGAAACAACACGTGACCAATCCCCGCAAGCCCTTCCGTATCAACGTCGGGTTCATCGTCAGCGAGTCCGTCGGCTACAGCCGGGACTTCGATTTTGTATTCGACGATATCGCCATCTCCGACGACTTGCGCATCACCGACTTCGACGGCGTGGTCAACATTGGCCGCACGCCCCAGGGGTTGATCGTCCAGGGGAATTTCAAAGGGCAAACCCGCCTCGAATGTGTCCGCTGTCTGACTGAATTCCCGTACACCCTGCACTGGGATTTTACCGAACTGTATGCCTTCACCAAGCGTTCGGTCTCCGAATCCGGCCTGCTGCTGCCCGATGACGCCCACATTGATTTGCAGCCGCTCATCCGCGAATACGCCCTGCTCGAGCTGCCCATCAGTCCGTTGTGCAAGCCGGACTGCAAGGGACTTTGCCCCGTGTGCGGCGAAGACCTGAACCTCACCGACTGCGGGCACCGACCTGAACCCGATTCGCCCTTCTCGACGCTCAAAGACCTGCTCGAAGACTGACCTCCCCCGCCAGCGCTGGGTGTCATTGTCGTCAACAGGCAGAAGCGGCTGGCGATGCGGGTGTAACGCGCCGGACGGTTGCGGCTGGACAGGCGGCGCAGGCGGGGTCAGAGAATAGAGACGACTGAAGACAACCCTCGCCTCATCAAAAAACAGGGATGACATTTCTGTCATCCCTGAAAATGCTCTTCGGTAGTCTGGCAGCCCTGGCTATTCTTACATAACTTTAGGCCCATGACTTTGCGCCGCCGGGTTTCCCCGGTTTTACCTTTCGGTCAGCCGGTCAGTCTTGATCAGCGCTATGCCGATTGTAGATGCCTGGCTTTGCGACACCGCCTTTCAACGGTTTAGCCATTTTCGACAGTCTGGCAATCCTGGTCTTGTATTGGCTACTCGACTTTAGACCCATGACTTTGCGTCACCAAGTTTCCCTGGTTTTGCTTTTTTCGGAGCTTTATTATTATGGCACTATTTATGTCCGATTTCAATCCAACAAATGTTCTAATTTGTCTATACAACCTTAAAATTTCTATTCAAGCGGAGCGAAAGTCACTTCGACCGTCATCCCCCAGCGCAGGGACGGGTCGAAATTTTCGAGGCGGATGCGGACAGTGTAGAGGACGTCGCCGCCCTGGGCCTTGAAGGTCTGGCTGATCGCCTCGACCACGCCGGTCAACGTGACCTCTGGCAGGGCATCGGCCAGGATCACGACTTTCTGCCCGACGGCCACATCCACCACTTCGAGTTCGGTCAGGTCGCTGGTTTCGACGTACCAGTGGCCGGTATCGGCCAGGACGACCGCCCAACTCTCCGGGCCGGTCCACTCGCCGGGGAGGGGATTGACCTCCATGACGATCCCGTCGAAGGGAGCGGTCAGGTCGTAGTTGGACAGCGCGGCTTCGGCCGCGGCGGACTGGGCCTGGGCGTTGTCGAGGCGAGCCTGGAGCAGGGCCAGTTGCTCGGCGTCGGGGCCGCTCAGGGTCGCCTCGAACTTGCGTTTGGCCTCGGCTTCAGCGGCCAGGGCCTGGTCCAATTCGGCGCGGATAACGTCCTTTTCACGGCGGGCAGCTTCCAGGTCCCGCACCGCTGCGTTGTAATCCTCTTGGGCGGCTTCCAGATCATCTTCGGCGCGCTGGCGGGAAGCGTTGTTCTCGTTCAGGTCCGCATATTTGTCGAATTCCTTTTGGGCGTCGTCGAGGGCCTCCTGCATGTCCTGGACTTGGGCTTCGGCGTCGTCAATCCGGTCATCAAGAGTCTCGAGGTTGAGGGCTTCCCATGCCTTTTCGGCCTCGGCGCGCGCGGCCTGGGACTGCATGTACGCCTGCCAGGCCGCCGCCGCATCGAACGGCGCATTGCGGACGAACTCGTCATAGGCCTGCTGGGCGGCGGTCAATTCAAGGGCCGCAGCCGCGACGGCCGCCTCGGCCTGTTCCCGGTCGGCGAGGCGGATGAGCACGTCGCCCTTTTTGACGGAATCCCCCTCCTCGATCAGGATTTCGTCCACCCGCCCGCGCACCGCGAACGACAGCGTCAGGTCGCGGCTTGGCACGATATGACCTTCGGCGATTACCCCGGCGGGCGCGGCGGCCTGCGGTTCGGGCGTCGCTTCGGCCTGCGGCCCGCAAGCGGACAGGACGAGGGCCAGGATGATCCCGCTGAACATCCACATACTGAATTTTTTCGTCATAGTTACCTTCCTGAACTCTTCATTATGAAACGGGGTGCGGAGTCAAAAATCTCCTGATTTTTGACAGCGAACGTCGGGAGACATTCGACTCCTTTTTCGGCTACTCATACGCCAGCACCTCGCGGATCGTCAGCCTCGCCGCGTTGCGGGCCGGCACGACACTCGCCAGCGCCGAAAGCGCCAGCACCAGTCCGAGCCAGAGGGCGTAGCCGTTGGGGGTATAGACAATATCAATCGGCGTTTCGAACACCGCCAGGCTGACGATACGCGCCAGCAGCATGGTGAACGGGACGGACAGCACCGCCCCCAGCGCCCACGAAATCACCCCGATGAGCATGCCTTCGACCATCACCGTCAGCATGATGATCCGGTCGGTGGCGCCGATGGCCCGCATGATGCCGATCTCGCGCGTCCGCTCCAGCACGTTCATGCTCATCGTGCCCGTCAAGCCCATCGAGCCGACGACCGCCGTCAGCACCGCCATGATGAACAGGAAGACCACCAGCGTATCCAAACCTTCGACGGCAGTATCTAGCGAGGCGCTGCCCGCTTCGGCGGAGAGCAATTTGAATCCGCGCTCTCGCAAGGTGGCATCCAGTTCCTCGGCTTTGGCGTCCTGATAAGCCCGGTCGTGCTGGGCCGTCGCCAGCCGGAACATGAAGGCCCGGTTGGCGTAATTCGTCATCCGCGAGACGTATTCGTAGGGCGCGTAAGCCAGCAGCCCCTCCCGGTCCACGAATTTGAAAATACCGACCACCTCCCAGGTCTCGTCCTCGCCCAGCACCCGGATCGCCAGCCGGTCGCCCGGCTCGAGGTCGGGATAATATTTGTAAATGGCCTCACTGACCGCGAACTGGCGCACGTCGCCCGGCTCGATCCAGCGCCCCGTCACCAGGATCGGTTCGATCAATTCGCTCTCGGCCGGCGGCGCAAAAACGTTCAGGTTTTCGAGCACCATGCCGGTCCCGTCCAGCAGCTCGCCGCTGACGAACTGCCAGCCCTCTACCCGTGTCACGCCGTCCACTTTCATCACGGCCTGCTCCATTTCGCTCAAGCGATAGGGCGCGTCGAAATCCAGCGACACATCGGCCACGAAATAGCGGCTGATGGCCCCGATGTAATCGTGCAGGGTGACGCGCACGTTGAAGACCGCGATGAAGATCGCGCCGCCCATCGTCAACGTGAACAACGTCAGGATGAGACGATTGCGGCGTCGGAACGTATTGCGGAGCGAGATGACCAGCGGCCGGGGGATGTGGATGTCCCGTCTCGCCAGCGCGACCGTGAGCCAGGCCTGGAACCGGTCGAAGCGCGAAACCCGCCCCTCGACTTTGGGCCTGCCGCCTTCGTCCCGGGCCGCTTCGCCGCTGATGGCTTTCAGCACGGTCACGCGTGAGCCGTTGACCACCGGAACCAGTCCCGCGACCAGCGGGACGAGCAATCCCACCAACACCTGGATCAGCAGCGCCGCCGGGACGATGCGATAGCCAAGGAGCGCGAAATTCAGTTCGCTTGCGATGAAGGCCGCCAGTCCGTACGCGCCCTGTCCGCCCAGCGGGACGGCCACCAACAGCGCCAGCACCCCGAAAGCCATAATCAGCGCCAGGTACATGACCAGCACCTGGCGGCCGCGCCCGCCGACGAGTTTGATGATCCCGATGTGACGCGTATGCTGCTGGAGCAAGGCCGCCAGGGTGTTGGCGATCAGCGAACTGGACAGGAAGACGATCAGGATGCCGAGCGCCATCAGGATGCCCAGGATGGCATTGACCGTACCGGCCAGCGGGTGGGTGTGCGTCTCCGAGAAGCGCGAGCGAATGACGTACGCGCCGCCCTTTTCGAGCTTATCCTTCAGGTCCGCACCCAGCTCACGGATGTGGAGGATGTCGTCCCCGCCTTCGGAGACGATAGCGTAGAGGCGGTTGAATTCCTGCGGCTCGTGGAGGTATTGCAGCGTACTGGTCGTGATATAAGCGAACGGCGCAGCCAGGAAATCCCCGGCGCCCATGGCCGTATCCTGCACCACGCCCACCACCGGCATGGACTTGATCGAACCGTCCAGCAACTGAAATTCGAGCAGCCCGCCGACGGCCGCGTCCACGCGGGTCAGGGCGGCGCGTTCGAGCACCACTTCCCGCTTGCCCGGCGCGCTCTGCCCTTCGAGCGGGGTCAGCAGATTGACCCGGTTGGCCTCGAAATCGTCGAAAGCCACCAGGTCGAGCGTGGTCCACTTGCTCGTGCCGGGGACGCGCACCCGCACGCTGAAGACCCGCCGCGCCTCGGCTTCGGCGATCCCGTTCGTATTCCGCACCGATTCGAGTACGCTTTCGTCGAAATCGGCCATCCGCAATTCGATGTTAGAGGGCGCATTGGCGGCGTAGCTGGCGCTCATATCGTTGGAAATGATGACATACGCCCCGGAGATCACGCCAATCGAAAACACGCCCACCGCGATGGACAGGACCACCAGCGCAGTGCGCATTTTGTTATCCACTAAATCCGAGAGCACTTTTCGCCATCTTGGGCGCATAGCAATACCTTAACCAAACAATCTCAACTTCCGCCGCCGGTCGGTGGCCTTGTTCTCCTTCAGGCGATGCTGGACGATCTTGCCGAGGGCCTCCTCGGTCAACGGGGATTCGCGGACCACGCGCAGGAACTCGTCCCGCGGCAGGGCCAGCAGCTCGACCGGGGCGTTGGGGCCGGCGCGCACGTTGGCGATGGACTTGCCGCCGCGCATCAGTTCGATCTCGCCGAAGAAATCGCCCGCCGACAACCGGGCCACCACCGCCTCTTCCTTCCTCTTGCCTTGCAGCACCACGTCCACCTCGCCGCGGGCAATCATATAAAAATTGTCCACGTGCTCGCCGCGGCGGATGATCGTGTGCAGCGGCGGAAAGGAGACGCGCTCGGCCTGCCGCGAGACCGCCATCATCTGAGGGTGCGTGAGCAGCGGAAGCGCCTTCGCCACCGTCTCGTCAACCAACTCGCCGTCCGAGATGATCACGTTACGCGAGGTCCGCATGGTCAACGACGGATCGTGGGTGACCATCACAATCGTCCGGCCTTCGCTCACCAGGGTCTCGAACAGGCCGATGATATGTTCCGCCGAGCGCGAATCCAGGTTGCCGGTTGGCTCGTCGGCCACCAACAGGGGCGCGTCGGTCGCCAGGGCCCGCGCAATCGCTGCGGATTGCTGTTGCCCGGTCGAAACCGTCAGCGGCAGCTTGTGGGCGAACTGCTCCAGCCCCACCAGCCTGAGCAGTTCCATGGCCCGTTCGGGGCGCTCGTCGAAGCCGGCGTGATTGACAAAATCCATCGGCAGCATCACGTTTTCGAGCAGGGTCAACATCGGCATCAACTGGAAGAACTGGAAGACGATCCCCAGGTTGCGCCCGCGCCACAGCGAACGCTGGCTCTCGGTCATCTTGTAGATGTCGGTCCCGCCGATCACCACCTGCCCCGAGGTCGGGTGGTCAATGCCGGTAATCATGTTCAGCAAGGTGGATTTCCCGCTGCCCGACTTGCCGACAATCGAGACGAACTGGCCGGGGTAAATATCCAGGCTGACGCGCTTGAGCACGGTGAACTCCCCGGCCGCGTTCTTGAAAGTCTTGACCACGTCCCGGATTTGGATGATGGGAGACGCGTCCATAGCGGGAGCAGACCCACCCGTCCGCTTCGTCATCTGGACCTCCGGGCGGCTCCCGTTATGGTCGGCGTCCCCTCGCTGACGATTTCCCCGTCCGCAAGCTGCAAGTGACGCGTAAAGCGCGGGATCAGGCTGTTGTCGTGCGTGACCATCACGATCGTCTTGCCTTGCTCCTCCACCAGCCGCCGGAAGACGTCGAAGATGTGATCGGCAGTGACCGAGTCGAGGCTGCCGGTCGGTTCGTCGGCGATCAGGATGGCAGGGTCGTTGGCCAGGGCGCGCGCAATCGCCACCCGCTGCTGCTGCCCGCCGGAGATGAAGGCCGGAAGTTTGTTGGCGTGTTCCTCGAGTTCGACCAGTTCGAGCAGTTCCAGCGCCCGCCGGCGGGACTGGCGCGGCTGGAAGTTTCCACACAAATCCATCGGCAGGGTGATATTCTCGACCAGGGTCAGCATCGGCAGCAGTTGAAACGACTGGTAGATCACGCCCATGGTCTGGCCGCGCCACAAAGCCAGTTCGTTCTCGTTCAGGGCATGCACGTCCACCTGGCGCCCGTCCGCCCGGACGATGACGCGCCCGCTGGTCAGGTCGTCCACCCCGGAGATCATGTTCAGCAGGGTGGACTTGCCCGCCCCGGATTTGCCGATGATGCCCAGGAACTCGCCCGGCTGCACCCGCAGGCTGACGCCCCTGAGCGCGGTGAAATCCCCCGCGGCGGTGGAATAGACTTTCACCACGTCTTGCATTTCGACCAGGGCTGGCTGAGTTTCTGCGGTCATCGAAATACGATTTTACCGCTATCGCCGGGAGTGTGGCAAAATTCTCAAGGAACTTTTACAAATCCATGACATGACTCCACTGCAAAAAGTATTTTTCAACGCAAAGGTACAGACCCTAAAGGTCTTTCTCGCAAAAGGAGTATCTTCTCAATATTTCGGGGCAAAGCCTAACGCAAAGTCGCCGAGACGCAAAG
>DYKI01000136.1 GCA_020722705.1 Chthonomonas calidirosea
GGGCAGCAGGTTCAGCACGCCGCTCATTTCCTCGATGATGATGGTGCGGGTGCGGCAGCAGGCAGCAGCAGCAGCAGCACCCAGACCTGGCGAGAACTCGACAATGTCGGTTTCGGACTCCAGGCGGAGTTGATCGATGATGCCGCAAGTCAATACCAGCCCGCCACGTCGGGACACTTTCTTGTCCGCACTGGGCCATAGCCGGTGGCCGGGCTGGCGGTCTGCGCCGATCTCGCGACTCTGGGGAGGTTCCCTCATTCGGACGTTTCGCCTTGGCAAAGCTCCCCTGGATGGGAAACCCCGGCACGGTCCGCTTCAAGCAAGAGCTCGAGGTTGGCGGCGCTTTCATTCAGCATCACCACAAACTGCTGGTAGGCATCTCTATCGAGGCACACCGTGACGGGTCCCACCGCCACGTAAACGTGGCAACGCGACGGGCACATGAAGACGCGCCCCAACCCGCGCAATTCGGCCAGCAAGTTCATTTTCAGATTCATTCGTTCTCTCCCTGCAGCAGATTGCCGATTCGCAAATCGATCGGCACGGTTTGGGCGCCAACGCGCCGGCGAAGGATTCCTATCAAGACGCCAAAGGGCACAGGCAAAAGTAAAACCGCCCAGCCGGCGGCCGTTCGAGGCGGCCGGAACCGCAGACTGCTCAGCGGCGCCTCGAAGACGCGAATGCCTTTGAAGAGGTCCGCAAGCTGATATGCCTTCCGCTTTGAGGGCCGTCCCGCGGCTTTCGCCTGCACTGCCGGCTTCCAACTGGCCGGGGCGGCTTTACGGAAGGCCGCCTCATATGCCTGGAGGTCACTCGAAGGGACCGCTTGAAGGTCGCGGGCCGCGGCTGCGACGTACCGGATCAGATTTCGGTTGGCGCAGGCGTTGGCGTAGCAACTCACGCCGCTCTCCTTCACGGATTGCACATAGGCGGCCACCAGCGCTCTGCGGTCTTCGCGGCTGAACCGATAAACGCCTTGCCTTTCGATCTCGATCAGGCGCGCGGCCACCATCTGACGGGCGTGCGGGTTCGCTTTTCGAAACCACCGGTCCAGTCCAAGATTGCGCTTGTCCTTGATGTAGGTGTCGAGAGTCTCCTGCCAAACGGTGGCGTCGACCTGCTCCGGCGCTGTCGAACGGAACCCGTAAAGGTGTTCGACCTCCTTGGCAATCTGAAGGGCGCCGGCATAGCCTGCGCTTTTCATGCCCTCAATCCACTTTTCGTTCCAAAGCCTCGTTGAGAGTTCGCGTTTCAAGAAGTGGGCCGCCTGCTCGAACCGTTCTGCGCCGGCTTTGCGGGCGTTCGCGATCAGGAACTCGGGAGGACGGCCGGAAGCCTCCCGAGTCGCCGCGTTGAGCCCCCCGGCGAATTGATAGGTGTCGTCGTTATCCACTAGGCCGTACAAGTTCGACGACCGGCCGTGCACCACAACCTCATTACGCTTGAGCTGGCGTTTCAGTGCGTCCCCAATGCTCACGCCCTCAAGTCCAGCCCCGTAGGCGTAGTTCATGTTGCGCAGATAGAGTTTGGCGGGCGCCGAAGCGTCGCCTGCGTCGCGCGAAAACTCCATCATGCCCGCCATGCCGACCCCGAAGGCTCCAGGCTGCGGGCCGAAGATCCTGGCGCGCGCTGCCTTGCGAGCCATCTCGGGGTTGGTTCCTGCCGCGATGAGATCGTTTTCGACCTCCAGCGTCTGAGCCTGAATCGCATTGTCTTCCGGCGCCTCGCGAACGAGGCGCACGGCCTTGTCGAGCAGGGCGAGTTTCTCCGGCATTCCGTCGCGGTACAGACCTGAAATCGTCAGCAAGACATCCACTCGAGGGCGGCCCAGCTCCCTGGCGGGAATCAACTCGACGCCGGTCACTTGGCCTCGCCCGTTCCAGACCGGACGTACGCCCAGAAGCGCCAGGGCCTGTGCTTCCTGCAGCCCCTGTGTTCGACCGCTCTCGCCGTACCAAAGCACGAAGGACACCCGCTTGGGCGGCCTCCCGTGCTTCTGCCGATAGCTGTTGATCAATTCCTTGGCGAGCCGCTCTCCGGCAGCCCAAGCAGCCTTGGACGGAAATCCACGAGGGTCCTGGTCATGGAGATTCCGCCCAGTCGGCAGCGCGGCGCCAGTGCGGAGCGGATCGCCGGAAACGCCACTGGATATGTAGCGCCCGTTCAGCACCGTGATCAGATTGTCCAGTTCAGCGCGCGGCGAAGAGCGAAGGTTGGCGAGCCATAGTTCCGCCTCCTTGAGCAGGGGCTGACACAGTTGGCTAGCGGGGGCGGGGGCGGCGCCGCGCACAAGCGCCTCGGCCCACGCAGAGGCGTTTGCGCTGATCTCCATTTTCGTTTCCGGGGTGGCGCTGTCGTTCAGATAAATCGTCACAGCCTCGCGCAAAGCAAGTTCCGATGGCATTTCGCCTATGCGATGGAGCCCAATTGGGATCGCCTGCTCTTCGAGCTCGTGCACGTATTCGCGCAGCCGTTCCATTCGCGAGGCCAGAGGGTCAGACTCCGACAGTTTCAACTGTTGGTCCAATTTCTTCTCCCTCGCCAGGGTCCAGGCGGTCTTAGCGTGTTCTTCGGCCACGAGCGGAGATCCTTCCCGCGTGCTCTCATAATTCTCGAGAGAAGCTTTCAACTCCAGGAAGTCAGATGGCACACCCGCTGCCGCAAGAATCGGCGTCAGATGGCTGACGATGACGGCACTGGATCGGCGCTTGGCCTGGAGAAACTCGCCGCCGCCGTCAACCAGGTAGTAGTAAGCATGCGGCAGGTCCCCGACCAGCGCCGAGCCAGGGTCGTTCTCCGTTTGCACCACATCCCTGCCGGGGAGCCACTCCAAGGTGCCGTGCCTGCCGAAGTGAACGATAGCGTCAGCCTGAATCTCTTTTCGGATCCAGAGATAGGCGGCGATATAGGAATGCGGCGGCGGGGTATTTCGGTCATGCGTCCTGGCGTCAGCTTGAGCGATCTCGCCCCTCAGGGGCTGCGGCGCGAGCCACAAATTGCCCAGGCGCACTCCTGCCATGACGAAATACGACTGGCCATTCACGCGAACGGTCATCAGCTTGGACGCACTCGGCGGCCCCCACACGCGGACGACTTGCTGCTGAAACTCCTTCGGCATCTCAGCGAACCATTTCTCGTAACGGCTTACGGGCAGAAGAGCCGCGTGCCCTTCTCGGAGCAGCGCCTCCAACTCGCCCGGCGCATACTCGCCCACATTGCGTCCGCTGAGCAGAAGCAACTGCTTCAACCGCTCCGGATCGGGCAGCGAGTCTCCGGTTTGATAACCCTCCTCCCGAAGCCGGGCCACGACATTTCGGAGGCTTGGAATCAGATCCAGATAACTCGCCCCCAGTGTGGCCTTGCCCGGTGGATTGTTGAAGTAGATCAGCGCCAGACGTTTTTCCGAGTTGGGCTTGACACGCAGCGCGATCCATCTGGCTGCGCGGGCAGCGGCCAGTTCAATTTGCGGTTGGATCGGAACCGGCTTGCCCCCCTCTGCTTTGGGAGCGGCCGCAGCGATCAGAATCGGCTCGCTTGCTCCGTAGCGCTCAGGATTCCCTACTTGGATGGGAAGCCTTCCGGGCGGCAATCCACTTTCACCCCTCCGCCACTCCGCTTCGGTGGCAGCAGTAGTGAGCAGGTTGATCGCGTGCAGCCCGTGCCTTTCAAGGAACTGGCCGTTCTCGGCGCTGGGCATCACGGGATCCAACAGCATCAGTAGGTCAACAACCGCTTTTCCCTCCCGAGTAAACAGAGGTTCAGCTTTGTTCAGGGGCCATCCAAACACAGCGACGGGGGCAAGCGAGCGGCTCTCCAAGGCGCGAATCAGAGCGTCAAGCGGAGCGGTTTCGTCATGGTCCAGAAAGCCCCTAAAAAATAAGATCCCCACGCGCGGCGCATTCGCCACAGGCCGTTTGGAAAGCCATGCTTCATACTCCTCGATCGCCGAAAAGTGCCTTGGCACATCAGGATGGTAGATGCCCACGGCCGCGCGCTGCTCCAAAGCAGGCCTCTCGATTTCGGGTTTGCCTCCGGCGGCATTGTGGAGCAGCACGAGAAAACCGGCCAGGTTCTTTATCCCGCCGCCGTGAAGGTAGCTGGATGCTCCGGCGAGCTTCGGGCTGGGCGTCACCCGCCAGTTGGCTGTCACCAGCGGCGCCATTGTGCCGCTGATGGCCGCCCCGCGGGCGGCGATCGCCCGGATGGTCTCGCCGCACGCAAGCATCTGCTCGGAAAAGAAGCCGCCCTCCACAAATAGCGCGCCCGCGCCGGACAAAGTGGCGCAGTCCAGGTTCTCCGTCGCAGTAATCAGCTCAAGCCTCCCACTTCCGTACCGCTCTTCGAATACGGACAAGGCCCGCTGAAGGGACGCCGGATGAGAGGTGATCACCACTGCTCGCACCGGCGCTGCCCTTTGGCCAAGCGCGACAAAGGGCGACAAGGCGAATAGGAAAAGCGTGAACTGCCAGGATCTCAAGGCGTTCCGGTTCATTCGACCCTCCCCAAGCGAATTCTCAAGGACGCCTCCACGCCGTATGGCGCCGTCAGCCGGTAAGCCGGATCCACGTTGTCAGTCAGATTCCGGAAAGTAGCTCGCAGCGTAAGGCGCCGCGCCAGATCCTTCTGCACATTGAGACCAAGCAGCTCGAACCCGTCCATGTAGGTTCGCGTGCGTCTGCTCGAACCGAAATAGGTGGCGCTGCTCGCATTGCCAAAAAAGCTTGCCAGAACACCGCGCCGCGCATTGCTCCAGGTGAGCCGGAAGTTCCCCCGGTGCCGCGGCGCATATGCGAGCAGCGTCGCCGCATCGCGGTTGAGCGTGTCCAGGTATTGGTAACCCGCGGTGAACTCCAATTGCCGGTTCCATGTGTGGGTGATCGAAGTGGATGCGCCGCGGATTCTGGCCCGGCCGATATTGGCATAGCGGTATACCATGGCCGCCCCCTGCACACCGAGGAACCGTGTCTGAATGAGGTCTTCCATTTTGTGGTGGAACGCCCGCGCTTCCAGGCGAGTCCGGGTGCCAATGTTAATCAGCGAACCGGCATGGAAGGACCACGACTGCTGCGGACGCAATGTGGGCTCCCCGTATATACGCACGCGGCCGCCCGCGTGCGTATGGAAGAGGTACATTTCATTGAAATCCGGCGCCCGGATCCCCCGAGTGGCGCCGCCGGATACGGAGAGCCAAGCCAAGGGCCGCCAGGACAACGCGCCTTGCGGCGAGAATCGTCCCCCGAAGATGGTGTCGTGATCGGCCCGGTAGCCGGCGAGCCATCGCAGATTCCGGTGAAGCGGGATTTCGGCACTGGTCAGTTGCGACCAGACATCGGTGGTGGCGAAATTCCCTGCCGTCGAGAGCCGAGCGCCGATCATCGAAAGGCGGTTGAAGAAGACGCTGGAAGAGAGGCGCAGGCCCCCTGGCCGCGCGATCGACCACTCGGCGTCGCCCCCCCAGGCCTCGTTCTCCGTCTTCTGCGCACGGAGGCTGATGGGCGCCCGGTACGCGACGTCCTCGTCCGAGCGGTAGTACATCTTGCGGCCCCGGAACGACAACAAACTCGATGCGCCCAATGCATAAGATGCACGCGGCAGCAATGCCAGCCGGCGTTTGGGCCGCCGGAAGTCATAAGCACCTGTCACTTCGCTCCCGTCCACTCCCCAGAAGACCTGGTCCGACCAGAGCGAGGTCATTCCTATGCTCCAGTTCTTCCACTGCGGGAGGTACAAACTGGTGTAGAGATTCCGCACGCGGTTGGAGGGCTGCGTCTTCCCAAGCATGCTCCCCTCAAGGTTGTAACCAAGACTCCGCTGCAGGGCGGCCGCCCCGTAGATGGCAAACCCGCCCTTGGCGAACCCGCCGTCGGCGCGCAATAGGCCCGTATTGAAGGATCCGTACCCGGTTTCTATAGACCCGTGGGAGCCGGCCGTGGCGCGCCGGGTGACCAGGTTGATGGCGCCGCCCATGCCCTGAAGGCCGTAGGTCATCGCACTTGCTCCGGTCTTCACCTCGATTGCCTCGACAATGGAGGCGTCGAATTGGTTCAAGTCCACATATCCGCCGACGCGGCCCGTGAGGGGTTGCCCGTCGATCAAGATCTCCACATCACGCGAGCCAAATCCCTGGAGGTTCGTGCTGCCTCCCCCGGAATGACCGCCGCCGGCGAACGTGACGACTTCCGGTTGTTCTTGCAGTGCATCACTCAATTGCCGCGCGCCGACCGCCGCCAGTTGACGCACATCCATCTGTAGCACCGGAAGCGGGGATTCCAGCAGCGATTCCGGCAGCCGTGACGCCGTAACCTGCACTTGACTTGCAATTGACGTGATCCTCAAGCGGAGGCTGATGATCTGTTCGCCATCGCCCGGCCGAACCGTGATCGAGTCGGAGGCGCCCTCCATGGATCGGCCGTAAGCCCGGACCACATATACGCCAGGAAGCAGATCCGCACACCATTTCCCGTCCGGTCCAGTCATGCCTCGCCGCGTCGGGGCAACGGCAAGTGGCTCAAACGAAACCGTGATGGATTCAACCGGAAGTCCTTGTGGATCCTGAACGGCGGCGCAAGTCCGTCTCGATTGATTTTTGGGAGGGGAGTTGGCGAGCGTTTGGTCGCCTGCCAAACTCGCAGTGCTAGACAAAAAGGTGGCCGCGAGGCACGCGGCCCATATATAGCCAGCCATAATGCGCTCTCTCCTGATACACCCTGGCTGGCGAATCAACTAAAATGACCTTGGTCGCCAGCCCTCCGGGTTGCCGATCGCCGGGTCCCTGCGATGCCTCGCCAAAAGTCAGCCGCGGGGACCCTGTTCAGTGCTCTTGCTCTCTCTCCTTCACGCGGGCTACAGTGTGTCGTTTCGGCCAGTACGTGGGCCCTTCTGCTCCGTTCTCGCAGCGGCAGACTGCGCATGTTCTGCCGGCCTCAAGCCGCGTCAACGAGACGTCAAATCCCGTTTGTTCCGTGATCACGTTCTTCAGTTCACCGGGAAACGGCGTGCTGAATTCCCGAATCCTGCCGCACCGGAGACAATTCAGACGGATGTGATCTCGCGGAAGCTTCACCTCGTAGTAGTCCTTCTCCCCCTCCATGTGCATCAGATCGAACTCATCGATGAGCCCAGGCTTTTTCAACCTGTCTATGGTTCTCCACACGGTGGCTCGGTTGATGCCCGGTTTCCGCCTTCGCGGCAGTGCGAGGAGCGATGCGACATCCAAGTGGAGGCGGCCTCCTGCATAGTCTTAACCAATACCCTCCGCTGAGCAGTCAGCCGCACGCCCCTTGAAGCCAACTCCTCCATCCGTGAACGCCGCTGACAGTGCATCTCAGCACCTCCCTGTTGCGGCGGAGTCGCATCTGGCAATCCAAATACCAATTGCAAGCCGATCGCAGCCCATGGGATTCTTAAGTCCCAATGATAAGAGATCGGCCAGTCTATGTCAATACATATCTGCAATTCATTTGCAGATGGAGTGCCTGGCACCCCTCAGTTTCGGGCCGATGCGCAAGCCGGAAGCGTCGCGGCAGCACGACACCGAAAGGATCGGCGCCCTGCCCACGTTGGCATCTTGATGTCGCCGAACCAAATCCACATTCAACGCTGGAGTGAGATCGAATCCGGGAACTTGGTCTCCATGTGCGATCCAGTCGAAACAGAGACGCCTGGGAATGCGGGTTTGTCTCGCCCCAGTTGGAAATGGAGGAAGCGCTCTCCCGTGAAGCTCATGACCGTTCGGAGATAGAGAAAGCGCTGGTCGGATTGAAGACGCATCTGGGCGGCGCGCAGATCGTGCTCCGAAGCAAGACGCCGGGATTGGTGGAGCACTGCTCATGGCCCACTTCGCCATCGGAAGATTGCTGCATGAGGCGGCGCTGAATGCGGATGAGGATCCCGACCGGCCTCGCTTTCTCCATGCCGTGCGGCTTGTCCGGCGCTGCTTGTCCCGCTACGCCGCCGTTCCCCCCGGCAGTAGAAAGCCTTGCTTGAGACGATTCTGCGGGAGATCCTCAAAGGCGGGCCGTCTCCGCCAGGGAGCGCATCAACGTCCATGAAGTGAAGCGCGAGATGAGCAACTAAGACCTGCAGCCTTGCAGGCAGAAGCCGCCACGGCATGTCAGCGTTCCCGAACGGATCAGGACAGTTCAGTGGACAGTCTTGGCGCTATGGCCGCTTCTGATACCCCACTGCCTTCCCTGGGCTGCCGTCTGCATTCTGCCCCCGGGGGATGCTCCAACGACTCGGGCAGCCTGTATCGCACAGATCTGCCAAATCGGCGGTAATACGGCTTGTCTGGCTCGGGCTGCGTCCGTCGGCCCCCCCCTGTCCGCCAGCCGCCAGTTGGCGAGGGTTTGTAGTGCGATCCCTGTCCTCTGCGCGTACTCCCGGCTGGCGACCCACCGTCCTGTCACTCCAGACGGGTCCAGGCACAATGGTTCTGGCTGCCTCGGAGGCGCCGCGTGGAATTCGCTCTCCTGCAGCTTGGACCCACCCTTCAGCGGCGACTCTCGATCCCGGCGCTGCAACTCCTCTGCTCTACGCGCGGGCTCCAGTGCCGGATTCCTTCGCGCGGACTCGCCTTGCCGAGCGGTCCCAACTCTACCATGCCCCTGGGGCGGTCGTCCTCCGCCGGGCTCGCCGCTCCTGGACGTAAACATGCCAAGCCTCTTCCAGCGTGAGCACGCCGCCCTCGGGCTTGGGCTTCAGCTGCGCCCAGACCACCTGCGCCTTGCGCCGGGCCGGCCTCCGGCAAGAGGCCCCTTCCCGCCTATCGGGCCGCCTTCGGCCGCCGCTCCGGATAGGCGTACCAGCCGCAATGCTAGTGTAGTGTCTCTAAAATAGCTTTACAACGCCCTACCTTCTCCAAGATCTTGTCTACACTGGCGGTCCAAACGAATGGTTTCGGCTGCGCGTTATTGTGATCCAAGTACTCTTGGATCGCCTGCTTCAGTTCGGCCACACTGTGGAAGCTGCCGCGACGGATACGCTTGTCGGTGATCTCGCGGAACCAGCGTTCCACCAGATTCAACCACGAGGAACTCGTA
>DYKI01000308.1 GCA_020722705.1 Chthonomonas calidirosea
TGGCCGTCGAACAGCGGGTACTCGGAGTTCCGACTGAGTAAGGCCTTGCCGCCTGCCCCGGCTGCCGTGGTCGACGCGGCGCAGGCTGCGGCGCAGGTGTCGAGCCCGAGCCGCGAAGGAACCGCGACCATCGGGCGGCCGTGAGGGCGTCGCGTATGGCACTCAGGGCCGGGCATCGGCGTCGGCTTGCTCGCGTTGCCGCAGGCTCGGTATGGCCGCGAGTTGCTCGTGCGCTAACGCAGAGAACTCGTCCTTCTGGCCCTTCTCAGTCAACTCGGCGAACGCGGCTTCCGCCTCGTCCCATTGGCGAAGGTCCATCAGGCTACGTCCGACGCCATAGAGTGGTTCGGGTTCGCCGGGATGGGCGTCTCGTGCACGGACCCAGTACGCTAGCGACTCCGCGGGGCGCCCCGTCTCAAGGAGGAGCCGTGCGAGCCCGAAGATCGCCCCCATGTGGCAGGGCTCAAGACGCAAAGCCGTTCGTAGCTGCGCCTCTGCCTCCACCGTCTCCCCGAGCTTCGACAGAGCGTGGCCGAGGTTCGCGCAAGCCTTAGCGGTTGCTCCTTGGAGCTCGACGGCTCGCCGGTAGGCCTGTATGGACTCGTCGTACCGTTCAAGGCTGTGGAGGGCGGCACCGAGGCTGACGTAGGTCTGCGCATTCCCGGCGTCTAGTTCGAGAGCAGCCTTGTAGGCAAGCACTGCATCCTCATAGCGTCCCAACTCGTCGAGCACCCAGCCGCGCGTGTAGTGTGCGGGCTCGAATGTTGCCTGCACCCCGATGGCAGCGTCGGCGCACTGCAGGGCACTTGCGAACGAACCGCTCTCCATGTGGGCCAAGGCCATATTGTGGAGCAACTCCGGGCAGTCAGGGTACGCAGCGAGGGCCTCTCGATAGGCCCTTACGGCGGCCCGGGCATTGCCGAGGTCGAGGAAGACCGACCCAATATGCCAGTAGGCCTCTCGCTCCGCAGTGGCGCTTCGAGCAGCTTTGCGAAGGTGGCGCACCGCTGCCGCGCGCTGTCCGATCTGGGCGCAAACCTGCGCCAGAGCGATTCGTGACTCGATGTCCGAAGGATCGCGCCGAACGGCACGACGCAGAACGCGGAGTGCGTGGTCGAGGTCGACCACAGGTCGAGCGTTTCGGGATCCGCAGGAGGATGCCGGTCTCGCCTCCGTCCGTTGCGCCGCCGAACAAGCTCGGGCTCGCGTGCTCTCTCGGGTCGTGTCGGTTCCGCTCGTAGTCATCGTCTGCCTCCCTTGGGATAGTGCGGCCCGCCCTTCTTCTTCGGTGGCGGATCCTTTCTGCGCTTGTCGCCCTTCTCGGAGGCACCGAGGCGTTTCCTCGTGTGCTGGTCATGCGTGGACGGTCTAGCCCC
>DYKI01000137.1 GCA_020722705.1 Chthonomonas calidirosea
GGGCAAGGGGGAGGGGGCGTCGCCATTCATCCCTCACCCAACCTCTCCCGCGCGCCACACGTGGTGGACGACCGGGGTTTATCATGCGCGGGAGAGGAGTCACTCGGCTCGGCGGGAGAGGAGGCATTCGGCTCGGCGGGAGCCTCGCCCTCCCGGAGCCTCGCCCTCCCGGAGCGCCTGACGTCAGTATTTGACGGGACCCGCGGCGGCCTCATCGTCACCGATGGTCTCGCGAACTGCCTGATGGGCAGCGCTCAGCATGAACCCCAGTTCGCTGCTGACGGCGATGAACCGGAATCCCTCGGCGATGCGCCGTCGCGCCTGCTCGGATGTCCCGACGTGGATTCCCGGGGCGATACCATGACGCCGCGCAGTTTCACGCAGTATCCGGAGCGCCTCAACGAAATCGGGGTCGTCCACTTCCATGGCCGGAGTGCGCCCCATGGAGGCGAGCAGGTCGTTGGGTCCGATGAACATGCCGTCGAGGCCCGGAGTTGAGAAAATCCGGTCGCAGTTCTCCACGGCGAGGTAGTGCTCGGCCTGAACGATGACCAGTATCTCGTCGTTGGCACGGTGGAAGTACTCGGTGCCGTTGGTGGCGAAGTTGAGCACGTGGCTGCCCCCGCCGACGCTGCGCCGACCTGTGGGCGGGTACTTGCAGATCGCGACGGCCTCCTCGGCCTCCTCCCGCGTATTGCACATGGGGAAGACGATCCCGTAGGCTCCGGCATCGAGGGCGCGCTTGGCGTTCTCCAGGGTGATGCTTGGGACGCGCGCGAGGGGAACGCAGCCCGCATCCGCCACGGCGCCGAATATGGATGCCGCCGTCTCCCAGTCGGCCGGGCTATGCTCGATGTCGAGCGTCAGCCAACGGAAGCCGGCGCGCGCCATGAATCGCGCCGCCAAGGGGCTTGCCAGCGACAGCCAGGTCCCGACCTGCGGAACATCCGAGCGCAGGGCTCGTTTGACAGTGTTGGTTTTCATCTTCTGCTCTCTCCCTGAACGGTCTCTGTTGGCATGGCTGCGATATGCTTCGCACTCTACGACCGGCGCGGAGGCGGGATGCGGAGCGCGGGCGACTCATAGACTTCCGGATTGATGGTGGACGCGGGCGCTTCGCCGCGCATGAGCTGCAGGACAAGCTGTGCGGCCATGTTGCACATTCTGCTGGCGGCCTCGCGTGCATTGAAGGCGTTGTGCGCTGTGAGGATCAGGTTGGGAGCGCGTCGCAGGGGATGATCGGCAGGGAGCGGTTCTTCTACGGTCACATCCAGCGCGGCCCCTGCGATGGAACCTGACTCGAGCGCCGCGATCAGCGCCTGCTCATTCACCAGGGCTCCCCGCGATGTGTTGATAAAGTAGGCCGACGACCTCATGGCGGCGAACTCCGCCTGACCCATCATGCCTGCCGTCTCGGGAGTCGCAGGAGCGTGCAGCGAGACGAAGTCGGCCTGCCGGAGCAGGTCATCGAGCGCAACGCGTTCGACGGTCACTTCGGAATCGGCTGGTATGGGGTCGTAGACAAGGACGCGCATATCGAAGCCGGAGAGGCGCCGGGCCACGGCTCGGCCTATCTGCCCGTATCCGATGAGCCCGAGGGTCTTGCCATAGACGAGGGTGCCGGACAGCTCGGCCCATCCTCCGGCATGGACCAGCTTGTCGAGCTCGCCCATGCGCCGCGCGCACATGAGGATGAGGCCCACGGTGAAATCGGCGACCGCGTCCACCATGGCTCCGGGCGTGTTGGTGCATACGACACCGTGGCGTGTGGCTGCGGCCACATCCACCGCATCGTAGCCGACCCCGCAGCGCGACACGATTTTCAGCCTGGGGCAGGCCGCGAACACCTCATCGCTGTAGGTCTCAGACGAGGCCAGCGAAGCGTCGCAGTCCTCGATGAGTCGGATCAGGTCCGCCGCCGGGTACTTCTCGAACCGGTCCGGTTTGACGAGCTCGCATCCGGCCTCCCTGAGCGCGCGAATGCCCTCTTCGGCGCTGGCCCAGAAAGCTCGCGATGTGGCAATGACCTTCCAGCCCATGGGCGTCGGCTCGGCGGGGTTTCGATATGCTTCGCACTCCACTGCCTGCTCGCCCTCCCCGCGCTCAGTCAGACCAGTCGCCCGCATAAATCACCTCCTCTTCGAGCTGCACACCGAACCGATCAAGGACGCGGCGCTTGATCTCTTCGGCAACCGCGCGGACATCGCCGGCCGTGGCGTCGCCGGCATTTACGATGAAGTTGCCGTGCCGGGGGCTGATCTGAGCGCCGCCATGGCGCAGTCCTCGACACCCGCATGCGTCGCTGAGGAACCCCGCCGGCACGACGCCCGCGGTCCTGAATCGTTCAGGCAGCCCGTCGAGGCGGTCGGCGATCTCCCTGCTCTCGACGTTCTTGAAGAAACTGCCTGCCGAAGGTTCCCAGGGCTGGCGATGGATGCGGTTGTGCTGGTACTCGCACGCCTCGGCCAGTATCTCAGCGCGCGGTCTGGGGGACAGATGCAGGTCGGCGCCGATTAGGCATGCGGGTTCTGCTCCGGGCCGGCGTAATCGGCTGTTGCGGTATGCGAACTCCATCCAGTCGGGGCCCACGGTTCGAAGGCTGCCGTCGGTGACGACCCGAACCGAACGGACGTACGGCGAGAACCATCGGCGGTAGGCCCCGGCGTTGGAGACGAGAGCGCCGCCGACGGAACCGGGTATGCCGATGGCGAACTCCAGCCCGCCGAGTCCCGCCTCGGCAGCCTTCAAGACGAGGGGGATTGTCCCGTGGCCCGAAGCCACACTGGTCGTCTCGCCCAGGGAGCACTCTCGGGCGCGATTGTAGATCACCAGACCCCGAATGCCACGGTCGCTGATGCAGAGATTGCTCCCGCCGGCGAGGATGAAGTGCTGCAGGCCGACCTGCTGGGCGACGGAGGATGCTTCGACCAGCTCGGCTTCGCTTCGGACCTCGATGAACGCATCCGCCGGACCGCCCACGCGGAGTGTCGTCAGTCCTGCGAGGCGAACTCCGGTCCGCATGCGTTCCCTGAGGACAGGGCCGACGCCGTCCAACCACGGACCCACCGGAACGCCCGGGTTTCGATACGCTTCGCACTCAACCGCCGGCGCGCCCAAGTGATCTTCCATCGGCCCTAGTCAACGATGGCGCGAATGGCCTCGATGATGGCATCCTCGCCCGGGATGGCGGCCTGTTCCAGCTCTCTTGCATAGGGCATGGGGACATTGGCGCCGCCGACGCGTTTGATCGGAGCATCGAGTTCGTCGAAGGCCACATCCGCGAGCCGGGCCGCGACCTCGGCCGCGAAGCCGACGTTGAGCCATTCCTCCTGAACAACGACGACGCGATGGGTTTTGGCCACCGAGGCGAGCACAGTATCCATGTCGAGCGGCACGAGCGTGCGGAGGTCAACGACCTCGCATGAGACCCCTGAAGCCTCCATGGTTGCGGCTGCTTTGAGGCACTTGCCGACCATGAGGGAGTAGGCGATCAGCGTGACATCGGTGCCCTCGCGACGGACTTCGGCTCGACCGAAGGGCACCGTGAAGTCAGGATCGTCGGGCACCTCTCCCCGCTGGGCATAGAGGCCTGCATGCTCCATGAAGATCACGGGGCCATCGTCACGTATGGCGGTCTTGAGGAGGCCCTTGGCGTCGGCGGGCGTGTAGGGCAGCACCACTTTGAAGCCCGGAGTGTGGGCATACCAGGATTCGAGGCTCTGCGAATGCTGAGCCGAAAGCTGGTTGCCGGTGCCGGCGGGTCCCCGGAAAACGGCCGGGCAAGTGATCCGGCCGCTCGACATGTAGGTGATCTTGGCTGCGTGGTTGACGAGCTGATCCATGGCGGAGAGGGCGAAGGACCATGTCATGAACTCCGCGATGGGTCGCAGTCCGGCCATGGCCGCGCCTGTGGCGAGCCCTGCGATGGCGATCTCCGATATTGGCGTGTCCACGACGCGCATGGGGCCAAACTTCTCGATGAGCCCTTCAGTGACGCGGAAGGTGCCCTGGTATTGGCCGACCTCCTCGCCGCACACCAAGACCGACGGGTCACGCTCCATCTCCTCGGTCATGGCAAGGCGCAGGGCCTCGCTGTATCGCATCAGTGGCATCGCCTCAACCCCTCCCCGGCTTGAGCCCATCGGCAAGCGCACCGGCATAGACGTGCTCGTAGAGGGCTTCCGGCGGCGGCGGGGGACTGTTCTCGGCGAACTTGATCGCGTCCTCGATCTCGGCACGTATCTCGGTTTCCATGGCCTCGTGATCGGCGTCGGTGAGTCGGCCTGCCGTCGCCAGAAGCTCGCGCAGCTTGACCAACGGGTCTCGAGCCTTCCACTCGGCGATCTCTTCCTCTGTTCGGTAGAAGCGCTGCTGCTGAGCGTTGTCGGCGACGCCGTGCCCGACGAATCGGTAACAGCGCATCTCGAGGAACTGCGGTCTCGAGGTTTCTCTGGCCGCCTCAATCGCTCGCGCCGCTGCCTCGCGAACGGCCACCACATCCATTCCGTCCACTCGTTCGGCATCTATCCCGTGCGCCTGCGCCTTCAGGAGCATGTCGGGCTGGCCGGTGGATCGGTCTACGGCGGTGCCCATGGCATAGCCGTTGTTCTCGAGGATGAACACGATGGGGAGCTTGGAGAGCCCTGCCATATTGAGAGCCTCGTGCACGCCGCCCTGATTCATGGCTCCATCGCCGAAGTAACAGACGCACACGTTTCGGTCGCCTCGGTACTTGATGGCAAAGCCCACGCCGACGGCGATCGGCACCGGACCGCCGACGATGCCATCGCCGCCAAGGAAGCCTCTGGCGGGGTCAATGAGGTGCATCGAGCCTCCCTTGCCTCCGGCACACCCGGTCGAGCGACCCAAGAGCTCCGCCATGATGGCGCGCGGTTCGGTCCCGCATGCGAGTGCGTGGGCATGGTCGCGATAGGTGGAGAGAACGTAGTCGCCCTTCACCAACTGGGGGATGACACCGGCGACCAGCGCCTCCTGGCCGTCATAACGGTGCAAGTAGCCGCCGATCTTGCCTTCCCTGTACTTGCGGTACAGGCTCTCCTCGAAGCGCCTCATTCTCAGCATGAGGCGGTACGTGGCGAGGAGCTCGGCTTTGTCCTGCGCTTTGGTTGCGGCCATTTCGTTTCCTTCGATGAAAGTGATGGACGGATGGGACATATGGGACCTATGGAACCTATGTTGACTGAGTGACGGCGCTTCCGTCTTTGAGCGCGTTGCCCAGCGCCTTCAGCAAGTCCTCGACCTCGGCGACGACGCGGGGACCTGAGAGAGTCAGTATGACCGAGTCGGCCGTAAAGCGTGTACCCTTGAACGTCTGCGTCAGCAGGTTCAGCGCCCGAGGCGTCAGGCGCACGCCGGGCGCGAACTTCAGGTTCACGCGCGCGTTTTCGTGGCGAACCGCCGAAATACCTGCCTGCTTGGCAAGAAGGCGTATGCGCAGGACATCGAGCGCGTTCCAGACGGGCTTGGGCGGATCGCCGTAGCGGTCCTCCAGTTCATCTTGAAGCGCCTCAATGTCGGCAAGCGAAGTGACTCCGGACATCCGCTTGTAGAAGTAGATTCTCTCGGCTTCGTTGGGAATGTACTCGACAGGGATATTGGCGGTCAACGGCAGATCGGCGGGAGGCAGCGTCTCGTCGGCATGCTCGACACCGCGAGTCTCGGCAACGGCCTGCGCCAGCAGCCTGCAGTACATGTCAAAGCCGACGGCGCTCATTGCGCCCGACTGCTGGGCTCCCAGCAGATTGCCGGCGCCTCGGATCTCGAGATCGCGCATGGCGATGTGATAGCCCGAGCCGAGGGCCGTGAACTCCTTGATGGCGGCCAGCCTCTGCTCGGCCTCCTCGGTCAGCAGACGGCCCGGTCGGACGAGGAGGTAGGCGTAGGCCTGGCGGCTGGATCGCCCCACCCGTCCCCGGAGCTGGTAGAGCTGCGACAGGCCCATGTGGTCGGCGTTTTCGACGATGATGGTGTTGACGTTGGGTATGTCGAGGCCGTTCTCGATGATGGTGGTGCAGACGAGCACATCGTATTCCTGCAGGTAGAACCCGTGCATGATCCGTTCGAGCTCGTCTTCGGACATCTGGCCGTGCCCTATCCGTATGCGGACATCGGGGACCAGCCTCTGGATCCGCATGGCTGCGTTGTCTATCGTCTCGACCCGGTTGTGGACGTAGTAGACCTGGCCGCCGCGCTCGATCTCACGGAGGATGGCATCCCTGACCAGGACGTCGTCATATTCGCGCACATGGGTGACGATGGGCAGCCGTCCGCCGGGCGGGTCCTCGATGACGCTGAGGTCGCGCAGGCCTGACAGTGCCATGGACAGGGTTCGCGGGATCGGCGTGGCGGTCAGCGTGAGCACGTCCACCGACTTGCGCAGTTCCTTTAGCCGTTCCTTCTGCGCCACGCCGAAGCGCTGCTCTTCGTCAATCACAACCATGCCGAGACGATGGAACTCGACGTCCTTGGACAGGAGCCTGTGTGTGCCGATGACGATGTCGGTGGCGCCGGTTCGCAGGTTGGTGACGGTGGCCTTTTGCTCGGCCTTCGATCGGAAGCGGCTCAGAAGCTCGATCTTGATCGGGTAGGCGGCGAGGCGCTCGGTGAACGTGGTGTGGTGCTGGGCGGCCAGTACGGTGGTCGGGCATAGCACGGCGACCTGCCGCCCGCTCTCGACCATCTTGAATGCGGCCCGAATGGCCACCTCGGTCTTGCCGAACCCGACATCGCCGCAGATGAGCCGGTCTGCGGGTCGGTTGGTGTTGAGGTCGGCCTTGACGTCAGCTATGGCCTGGAGCTGGCCCGGCGTCTCCTCGTATGGGAATGCCTCTTCCATCTCGGCTTGCCACGGGGAGTCTTCGCCCAGCACGGGCCGTTCGGCAAGCTCGCGCGCCGCGTACAGCTCGACAAGCTGGCGGGCGATCTCGCGGGCCTGCTCTTTGACGCGCCGAGTCGTGCGTTGCCAGTCGGTGCCGATGATCCGATTGACGGTGGGCCGGGCGCCCTCAGTGCCCACATACCGCTGGACGCGGTCAATCTGATCGGCAGGGACATAAAGGCGATCGGGACCGGCATACTGGATGAGCAGGTAGTCCTTTTCCGCTCCGTCAATGACGCGCTTGACCATGCCCCGATAGACGCCGATGCCGTAGGCGACATGGACGACGTAGTCATTTTCGCGCAAGTCGAGGAGGCTTGAGACGGGGATGCCTCCGGCAACTCGCCTGCGGGAGACAACGGTCCGGGCGCTCCCATACAGCTCATGGTCGGTGATGAGGTAAAGGCGCGCGTCGTCGAACTTGACGCCCTGGCGGAGCCGGCCCTCGATGACAACGACGCCTTGAGCGGCGAGAGGCAACGGGTCAACCGCATCGGCGTCCGCGACCGGGATGCCCAGCTCGGCGAGCACCTCGCGGGTGCGCTGGGGCTGATCGGAGGCAGCCACGCAGAGGGCGCCCTGCTGGATCCAGCGTCCGATCTCCTCGCCCAGGAAGTCCAGCCGGTTGCGGAAGGTCTCCATGGAGGCTGAACGCAACTGGATGGTATCGGCGGCAGGAGCCGCGGCCCATTCCGAGCCCATGGAGCTCAACTGCACAACCGAAGGCATGGCGGCGATGCGCGCGAGGCCGTCTTTCGGCATCTCCGTGATGCCGACCTCCGACGGCAGCAGCGTTGCGCCTCGTTCGGCGTGGCGTTCGCGGGCGCGCTCGCGCTCCTCGACCACGCGCACCCAACGGGTCTCGATTTGCGCGGGTTCGTCGAGGATGATCAGCGGCTCCGCCGGCAGCACGCGGTATTCCCTCGCACCCTGGGCGGGTGTGGGTACGGGGGAGAGGGGACCTTCATCAGTCGCGCTTCGGACCGGCATCGCCGGCGTCGCGGCCTGTGCGGCGCCATACTTGAGATAGTCAAGGGCGCAGATCGGGTCGGCGATCAGGAAGGGCATGTACTCGGCGATGTGCTCCGGATACTCGAGCTCCTTCAGCGAGGCCAGGTCTCCGGCGACCCGGTCATCCAGGGCCTGTAGGATGTCGTCACCGGCCGACGCCCTGAGCGCCTCGCGCCGTCTGTCCCACGCCGAGCGGATCAGGGGTTCCGCTCGCGCGACCGTGGCGGCGTCGAGCGTCAGCGGATGAACCGGAAGAACCCGGATCGGAGCCGATGGGCCGGTGGAGCGCTGGGTTGTCGGGTCGAACGTGCGCAGGCTCTCGATCTCGTCGCCCAGCATCTCCATCCGAACTGGCGACGGGAGACCGACGGGGAACACATCGAAGACACCGCCGCGGCGGGCGAACTGGCCGGGGACGGCAACGGTCGTCGTGCAGGTATAGCCGATGCCGACGAGGTACTGGGCCAGGGCGAGCGGGTCCGTGCGCAGGCCCGCCTCGATGTCAATGGACGCGCCCAGGACATCATCGGGTGGGCCTACCCTCTGCAGGACGCCTTCGAGCGTCGCGACCACGACCGCATGCCGACCGGACCCCATGGCATCCAGGGCGGCCATGCGCTCGCTTAGCGTCACATAGTCAACGGCACTCCGGAGCACCGGATCGCGCTCGACGGCCGGCAGGGAATGAACCTCGATGCCCTCGCCCACAAGCTGCCGCAGATCGTCGCAAATGCGATCAACCTGGTCCGGCTGCAGGGTCACGACGAGCATCGCGCCCGCGTGGCGCTGTGCAAGGTTCGCGATGAAGAGGCTCTTGGCAACGCCCTGGAGGCCGTCTAGCCGAATGTGTCCGCTGCGAGCGGCGAGATGTTGGAGCAGACGAGGCAGCTCAGGGATACGGTCAACTTGCCGCGTGATTTCGTCGAGGCGCATATCGGTTGTCGCTCCGCCGGCCCAATGCGGCGGAAAGCCACGGGATTATACCAGAGGCTCCCGCCGCGCCGAATGTCTCCTCTCCCGCGCATGGTAAACCCCGGTCGTCCGCCACGTGCCGCGCGCGGGAGAGGCTGGGTGAGGGATGAATGGCGACGCCCCTCCTTGCCCCCGCCCGCCCGCCGGGGTG
>DYKI01000309.1 GCA_020722705.1 Chthonomonas calidirosea
ACGATGCAGGGCGCGCCGTATTTCTCGAGCGCCGCGACGGCGTTGACGATGCGGTCGGCGCCGACTTCGCGCGGGTTGTCGTACAGGACGCTGAGCCCGGTTTCCGTGGCTCCCGTGATCCAGAAAGGCTCCAGGCCGAAGTAGCGCTGCGACATGGCCGTGAAGCTCGACTCCAGCGGCGGCACCACCGTGGCGGCGGCGACGCCGTCGACCTGGTTGAAGGCGAGATTTTCCAGGGCGAACAGGCTGCGCAGCTGAATGCCCCATTCGTCCGGCGTGCGGTCGTGCACGGTGCGCAGCCGCCACCGCGTGACGATGCGGCTGCGGTCGAACAGTCCCGCGGTGATGTTGGTGTTGCCCGCGTCGATGGCCAGCAGCATGGCTTCAGAACCTAGGCTAGTGCACTGTCTCACAAATAACTTGACAATCTGCCGGTTCGCTCCCATGCTGGATGTACCATGTGGAGCGTGCCGGAACCATTGGCTGTCAGCGCGGCGCAGCGGCGCACCTTGGAGACCTGGATCAGTGCCCGCAACACGCCGCAGAAGGTCGTCTTTCGGTCGCGGATCGTGCCGCTGGCGGCCGGTGGGCACCCGAACCGAAAGATCGCTCGGGAACTGAAGACCAGCCGTCCTACCGTGATTTTGTGGCGGCAACGGTTTCAGAGTGGGGGGCCGGCAGCGCTCACCGAGGATGAACCCGGGCGGGGACGTAGGAGCAGGATCCCGGCGGGGAAGGTGAAACAGATCGTGGAGGCCACTCTGCACAGCCACCCGGTCGCCGCCACGCACTGGAGCGTGCGGACCATGGCCGCCGCCCAGGGCGTCAGTCCGGCCACCGTGCAGCGCATCTGGGACGCTCACGGTTTGCAGCCTCACCGGAGCGAGACGTTCAAGCTCTCCCCTGACAAGCGCTTCGTGGAGAAACTGACCGATGTGGTGGGCCTATACTTGAACCCGCCGGACAAGGCATTGGTGCTGTGCTTCGATGAGAAGAGCCAGATCCAGGCTTTGGACCGGACCCAACCGGGCCTGCCGCTGAAGAAAGGGCGCTGCGGCACCATGACGCACGACTACAAGCGGCACGGCACGACGACCTTGTTCGCTGAACGTGCTGGAAGGAACTGTGATCGGGGAGTGCATGGCCCGTCACCGGCATCAGGAATTCCTGAAGTTCCTGCGGAAGCTTGACCGGGAGACGCCCGCTGCTCTGACCCTGCATTTGATCCTGGACAACTACTCGGCGCACAAGCACGATGCCGTGAACCGTTGGCTGAAAAGGCACCGCCGGTTTCATCTCCACTACACGCCTACGAGTTCCTCGTGGTTGAATCTGGTGGAACGCTGGTTCCGCGAGATCACCGAC
>DYKI01000310.1 GCA_020722705.1 Chthonomonas calidirosea
TTCCGGACGGCGGGGACGCCGTCCCTCCCGATTGTTCCTGCCGCAACGCCTCTACGTTCCGTTCCAGGCCCGACCAGCGTCCGGATTGCATCATCCGACCCACGCGACCGCCGTCATCTCCCCGTCCCCTTCACCGTACTGCTGACAACCCATGCCGGTCGCGCCAGAAGCGGTTTCCGGCTGTCCTTCTAGTAGAATGTATCAGCCATGCGGCGATCGCTTCCATGAACATCCTTCAGGTCATCTCGAGTTCGCGCACGTCAGGCGCCGAGAAGCACATGGTTGTGCTGTCCGACCGTCTGCGTCGGCGCGGCCATGAGGTAACGGCAGTCTGCCCTCCGGGCGGATGGATTACGCGTCAGCTTGCCGCCGCCGAGGTACCACGGCTCGAGTGGAGGATGCACGGTCTGCTCGCCCCCGCGACGGTGCTGCGCATCCGCTCCTATGTGCGCAAGCACGGCATTGAGATAATCCACACGCATCTGACGCGGGCAACCTACATGGGCTACATTGCCGGACTGCTCGCGAGGGTCCCCGTGGTGTCGAGCGTCCATACCCTGACGCACGACTGGGCCTATCGGTACCTCCCCCGGCGCAGCCACTGGTTTGTGGCCGTGTCGCGCCACCTGCAGGACACGATGGTGACCCAGGGGCTCGACCGTGACCATGTCAGGCTTGTTTACAATGGAACTGACGCGAACCCGCTGACCGGAGACACTGCCGCGATCCGAAGGGCAGTGCGATCCGAACTGGAAATCCCCCAGGATGCAATGGTGATGGGCGTCTTCGGAAGAGTTGATGACGGCAAGGGTCAGCATGTCCTCATCCAGGCCAGCTCCCAGATACTGCAAGAAGTGGATTCGGCCTGGTTCCTCTTCGTTGGTGAAGTCAAGGACTCAGAGAAGGAAAGACTGCTCACCATGGCTCGCAACGCCGAGACCGCATGCAGAGTGCGCTTCACCGGAGTCCGGGACGACGTCCCCCGCCTCATGGCAGCAACGGATATTGCCGTTCACCCGTCAAAGACCGAGTCTTTCGGGATGGTCATCGCCGAGGCCATGATGCTGGGATTGCCTGTGATCGCCACTCGAGCAGGGGGCATTCCCGAGTTAATCGAGGATGGCGTCACCGGTCTGCTGACCGAGAGGGACCCCGCAGCGGTAGGCTCGGCCATTGTCGCTCTTTGCCGCAATCGGGACCTGCGAGTCTCCATGGGCGCTGCTGCGCGCGAGAGAGCCCTGTCCCTCTTCACCGCCGATCGCATGGCCGCCAACATGGAGGCGCTGTACCAGGATGTGCTGAGCATCCATTCGGGCAAAAGGCACGGCAAGAGTAAGGGCTGAGGGCTGAGGGCTGAGGGCTGAA
>DYKI01000311.1 GCA_020722705.1 Chthonomonas calidirosea
ACAGACCTGTCAGGTTTGCGGAACCTGACAGGTCTGGGGTGATCCGTTACGCTCATCGAAGCCCAAAGTGTCAATCACGTAAGCAAGGTTTCTGAACCTTGCCCTGGCCTTATTCCCCCTTCTTCAGCGCCTTGAGCGTTTCCGCCTCAGGGCGCTTTTTGTAGTAATCGTCCAGCGGATAGCAGCCGGAGACAAGGCCCTTGCGCGGGGCAGTCGTACAATCGCTGAAGGTGCGGCAGATGCGCGTGCGCTGCAAAGGCCGCCCGGCCAGCACGTCGGCGGGCATCTCCGGGTACGCGAGCACCATCCGCCCCAATCCGACAAAGTCGGCCTGTCCGGTGCGCACGACGTGCTGCGCGATGTTGGGCAGCCACTCCTGCGCATATGAATATCCCGATCCCACAAACAATAAGTCCGGGCGATGCTGCTTAAGCTCACGGACGACAGCGATCTGCCGCGCTACACCTACGAGCGGATCCTCCGGCGGTTGGTAGCCATCCGAAGGCGGGAAGAGCGCCGGGCGTTGGATGTGCGGGACGTAATACGGGCTGCCCACGGTGATGCACACCATCTCGATGTCCAACTCGGCGAGTAGATCCAGGAAGGCAAACGGTTCGGTCAAGTCGCAGCCCACGCCGGAGCCGTCGCCGCCGAAGGCATAGCGGTAGGGCTTCGCGCAGGGCGTAGGTTCCCCTACCCCGTCCGCGCCGGGCCGGAAGGGGACGAAGTCGATGGCGCTGAGCCGCACGCCGATGCCCAGCCCCGGCACTTCCGCGCGGATGCCCGCCACGATCTCGCGCAAAAAGCGCGTGCGGTTCTCGAAGCTGCCACCGTAGCGTCCGGGCCGGTCGTAGGCGCTGAGGAACTCGTGACCCAGGTAGCCGTGGCAGTGCTTGATGTCCACAAAGGCGTAGCCCGCCTGCTGCGCCAGCTTCGCCGCGCCCACGAATGTCTCGATGAGCCGCGCAATGTAGTCATCTGTGATGACGGGATCATCGGCGGCGATCCCGAACTTCGCGTCCAGCACAGGATGGTGGTAGAGGATTTTCGGCTCCAGCTTCGTCTTGACGTTGGGCCGTGCAAAGCGCCCGGAGTGCGTCAGTTGCAGGCCGACCAGCAGGTCGTCGCTCGTTTCAAAGCGCGCTTTGTGCTCGCGGACCAACGTCTCGCGCAGCGCCGCCAGGTCGCCCACGGTCTGGGGATTGATCATCAACTGGTTGGGATTCGCCCGCCCATCGTGCTGCACGGCGACGGCCTCCCCACCCCAGATCAGCTTCGCGCCGCTCATCCCGAAGTGCTGCCAGCGGCGGACGGTCAACTCGGAAGGCCGCCCGTCCTCCGTGCCATCCCA